>DITX01000183.1 GCA_002422225.1 Gammaproteobacteria bacterium UBA6173 | reverse complement strand
GGATTTTTACCCGGTAGTTGTAAGACATCAATCTCAAGCACACCGATTCCACACGACACCTGCATACAAGCTCCGCTGCCGCTGATCAGTTTAAGTATTGTGCCAGGCCGCGCACTATTAATTCCGGCTGCTGGCTTCGCGCGCAGAATTCGTACACGTTGTCCGTTTAAAAATGAATAGGCAGGATTTCTTCCGATGCCTACGCGAACAAGCAGATCTATTTGTGTTGATGTGGTCTCCCAGTTAATCAACGCTTCTGATTTGTCCAGCTTTTTGGCGTAGGTACTCAGATGGTGATTTTGTTCTTGGGCGGTTGATTGCAGTGTATCCAGATGCTTCAGGGTGTGCAGTAAACCGCTGCAACCCAGCTCAATCAGTTTGTTTTCAATGGTTTCTCTGTTATCAGCGGCAGATATTGGGGTTTTGACAACATGAAGCATTTTTCCAGTATCGAGCCCCGCATCCATTTGCATGATTGTGACACCCGTTTCGGCATCGCCAGCAAGGAGCGCTCTTTCAATCGGAGCCGCGCCGCGCCAACGTGGCAAAATAGACGCATGCACATTGATACACCCGCGGGCAGGAATGTCGAGGACGGCTTGCGGCAATAATAATCCGTAAGCCACCACTACCATCAAATCCGCGCCAAGTGATGCCAGCTCATGCTGCGCTTCAGTTGTTTTCAGATTTATGGGTTGGAAAACCGCAATGTTGTGTTCTAAGGCCAGCTGCTTCACCGGGCTGGCCTGAAGATTTTTACCGCGACCGGCGGCCCGGTCTGGCTGCGTGTAGACAGCAAGAATATTGTGCCCAGCGTCTATCAAAGCGTTCAGGTGCCGGGCAGCAAAAGCGGGTGTACCTGCAAAAATAATACCTAACGAGGGCATAAAGTTGATCCAGTGAGGAGGGGCTGACCATCATTCTTCGCTGGCCAGTTTATGTGCCTTTTCCAGTTTGCTACGAATGCGTTGCCGCTTGAGGGTACTCAGATAGTCCACAAACAACTTGCCATTCAGGTGATCCATTTCATGTTGAATACAGGTCGCCAGCAGTCCGTCAGTGACAATCTCAAACGGCTCACCCATGCGATTGATGGCGTTGATTCTGACTTTGCTTGGGCGACTTACCGTCTCGTAAAAGCCAGGCACAGAAAGACAGCCCTCATCGTACTCGCACAACTCTGGATCCAACACGTCTATCCGCGGATTGATAAAAACCAGCGGCTCGCTCCGATCCTCTGAGATGTCAATCACGATAAGCTGTTTGTGAACATTAACCTGTGTTGCCGCCAAGCCAATTCCAGGAGCTTCGTACATCGTTTCAAACATATCATCGATCAGCGTGCGGAGTTGATCGTCCACCTGCTCTACCGGCCTTGCTATTGTTCTTAGCCTCACGTCGGGGAATTCAAGTATCTCGAGTTTAGCCATTATGTTCTCCGATAGAAGCAACTTCGTCAGGCATCAGCCCTTTTGCTGTGCCATAACCTCATGAGATCGGTGGTTAAAGTGTAAACATGTTCCACCTGATTTTAACGGGCGCAGTATATCACAGCAAAAATCTCCGGCCTTCTGCCGGATTGAAGACAAGGATGCCGCACAAATGACCTATGATGAAAACCGATTCATCTTGAGCTTGTTTTATACAAAGGGCGTGAGCTCAGCTTTTATAAGGCAACTGTTGGAAAGTACCGCCAGAACGGGTGAAACAATTGTTAGAGGCATCGGCGAACTGGCTGAATTTTGTAACTCTCCCTCCGAGCTTTTGGCAGTAAAGTTGGCCCAGTCCCCTGGGAAAGAGGTGTGTTCTCGCCTCGACCGGACATTCCAATGGCTGCAAGAGCCAAACAATAACATGGTGTTAGCTTCCGATTTGGTTTACCCGGCATTGTTGCGCGAGATATCGGACTACCCGCCCTTGCTGTTTGTGAAAGGGAATGTCGACATTTTGCGCAGGCCAATGTTGGCTATTGTAGGCAGTCGTAGTTGCTCTGCATATGGTCGATCGGTTGCCTACAAACTGTCAGCAGCGCTGGCTGACAAAGGCTTTGTTATCTGTAGCGGCTTGGCTTCCGGAATTGATACACAGGCGCACTTGGCTGCACTTGACAGCAAAGGTACGACCGTTGCTGTGCTTGGCAATGGTTTGCTTAGCGTTTACCCCAGTTCCAATCAGTCCTTGGCGAATAGAATCGTGAGCTCGGGTGTCCCCGAAGTCGGCGCGATAATTTCAGAGTTGCCTTTGGATGCAGGGCCGGTAGCGCAACACTTTCCTCAACGCAACAGAATTATCTCCGGCTTGAGCCTCGGTGTGTGTGTCGTTGAGGCGGATATGCGCAGCGGGTCTTTGATTACTGCGCGTCTGGCTTTAGAGCAGAATCGAGAGATATTCTCCGTACCCGGCTCAATAAATAGCCCTGGGAGCAGAGGGTGTCATAAATTGCTTCGTCAAGGCGCCATTTTGACAGAAAATGCGCAGGACATTTTTGAGCATATTCAGTTCATTTGTCAGGCTCAGCTCGCTATGTGTTACCCGCAATTTCAGCGAGTAAACACAAATAACGATGTTTCTGAAGATATAGCAATTCAAAATAGCAACTTCCCGGCCGGATGCGATGTGCTATACCGGGAACTTTGTGATCATGGCATCAGTATTGAGACACTCATGTTGAGAACCGGGCAGGATATAGGGAGCATCAGTGAAAAGTTGTTGCTGATGGAGGTCAATGATTTTGTGGCACATAGCGGTGGATTGTGGCGGCGCATACAGCCAAATGAATACAAGTAAGTTGAGGATAATGCATGGAAAAATTGGCAGAAAAAATTGCCGCAAACAAACTGATGCAGGGCGGTGTAATTGCCTATCCAACGGAAGCGGTCTGGGGTCTGGGGTGTGATCCGGAAGACGAACAAGCCTGTCTTGAGTTGCTTAAGATCAAACAGAGGCCAATACAAAAAGGTATGATACTGATCGCGGGCGGTATCGAGGAATTTGAATCGATATTGGCCATGTTGCCACCTGACCAGTATAGAGCTCTTGAATTGGCATGGCGGCAACAGCATAAAACGGGAGCAGTTACCTATTTGGTACCCGATATCCTTAACCAAGTGCCGTACTGGATTAGAGGCAGTCACTCATCAGTGGCGCTCAGGGTGAGTGATCACCCGGGAGTGCGATCGTTGTGTAAGGCGTTCGGTGGGCCGATAGTTTCGACATCAGCCAATAGGTCGGGAAAGCTCCCTGCCAGATCCAGAGTTATAGTAGAAAAATATTTTGGTTCACAGTTGGATTTTATTGTGCCAGGGCAATTAGGCGGAGCAAGTAATCCGTCGAGGATTATCGATTTCTCCACAGGGCAGCTTGTTCGTGCGTCATAAAGGGGTTGAATAATGTCAGACAGTAATTCTGGTAAAAGCACTAGTACAGACGTAAATGCAGATCAAGTAAGGGATTTTTTGCTGAGTCTTCAGAACAATATTTGTTCAAGCCTCGAGAGTGTCGATGGCAAGGGAAAGTTTCGTGAAGACTCTTGGCAACGTGAACTGGGGGGTAGTGGTATCACTCGTGTTATCAGTGATGGTAATGTTTTTGAAAAAGGCGGCGTAAATTTTTCACATGTTTTTGGTGACAATTTGCCGCCTTCCGCATCAGCGACGCGTCCTGAAATGGCGGGTCGAAGTTTTCAGGCGATGGGCGTATCTCTTGTTATACATCCCGGCAATCCGTTGGTACCTACATCCCATGCTAATTTTCGGTTTTTTATTGCCGAAAAGCCCGGCGAAGCACCTGTATGGTGGTTTGGTGGTGGTTATGATTTAACGCCATATTATGGAAACGAAGATGATTGTCGCCACTGGCATCAGGTTGCCAAGTTATCGTGTGAACCATTTGGTAAGCAGCTGTATCCTCGATTCAAAAAAGAGTGTGACGAGTATTTTTACCTCCCGCACCGCAAAGAGCCTCGGGGGATTGGCGGCTTGTTTTTTGATGACTTTAACGAATTGGGTTTTGAAAAAAGTTTTGCAATGGTAAAGAGTATTGCCAGCAGTTATGTCGATGCCTACTGTCCTATTGTTGAGTCCAGAAACGCATTGCCGTATACCGAGCAACAAAAGCAGTTTCAGCGATACCGCCGTGGACGTTATGTCGAGTTCAATCTAGTTTGTGATCGGGGGACACTGTTTGGTCTGCAGTCCGGCTTGGGTCGCGTAGAATCTATTCTTATGTCTTTGCCACCGGAAGTTCGATGGGTATATGACTGGCATCCTGAACAAGGGACTGAAGAGGCGCGTCTTTACTCGGACTTCTTGCGGGCGCGTGATTGGGTCTGAACTTTTTAAGGTCTTCTGATGGATCATTATGCAGTTGTAGGTTTTCCTGTAAAACATAGTAAGTCCCCATTTATTCATGCCATGTTTGCTGAACAAACCGGGCAATCGCTGCAGTATGATCGTATTGAAGTTGAGCCGTCAGGGTTTGATCGCACGGTTAAAGACTTTTTTGAAGCGGGCGGTTGTGGACTAAACGTAACCGTCCCGCACAAGGAAAGTGCTTGGCGTTTGGTGGACTGGCATGCACTAAATGCCGAAAAAGCTGGGGCAGTGAACACAATATATAAGTTGCCAGATGGTCGCCTTGCGGGCGACAACACAGACGGCATAGGTTTGGTGCGAGACATTGAGCACAATCACGCAACACGGTTAGCTGAATCAGTTGTTTTAATTCTGGGTGCAGGTGGTGCCGTTCGAGGTCTATTACCGCGCCTGATAAAGGCGGACCCAGCTCGTATTATTATTGCAAACAGAACGCTGGNNGTAGCAACCATCAGTTGGATGATCTTCAACCCGACTGGATAATCAATGGCAGCTCTGCAGGCTTGAACGGAGAAATGCCTTCGCTTCCCCCAGCTTTGATTTGTTCGGCCACGAATTGCTACGACATGGTCTATGCCCCGGGCGGAACGGTGTTTCAACAATGGGCCAAATCGCTGGGCGCAGCACGTGCGCTGGATGGCACTGGCATGCTTGTCGAGCAAGCAGCTGAATCGTTTTACTTGTGGCGGGGTATCCGCCCAGATACCACGCCTGTCCTCGCAGCCTTGCGGCGAATGCTTGAGCTTTGACAGTTGCTTTTATAGCTGTGTTTACGCCAGGTAACGGTCTTTTAACTCGCGATATTTCCCCGCTGAATAAAGGAAGAAGGATTTTTCCTGTTCAGACAGCTCCCGAATTTTTTTGACCGGGGACCCTACGTACAGGAATCCACTTTCGAGCCGTTTACCGGGCGGCACAAGACTACCTCCCCCGATTACTACCTCAGACTCTACAACCGCGCCATCCATGACAATTGTGCCCATACCGATCAGAACGCGATTTTGAATTGTGCAGCCGTGTAGCATAACTTTATGCCCAACGGTGACATCATCACCAACAACACACGGAAAACCGCCGGGATTAAATGGACCATCATGGGTAACATGAAGAACGGCGCCATCCTGTATGCTGCTTCTTGCCCCAATTCTGATTTGATGGATATCCCCTCGAATAGTGGCCATCGGCCAGACTGAGGAGTCTGGGCCTATATGAACATCCCCTATGACAACAGCACTGTTGTGAACAAAAACACCGGCCGACAGCAAAGGAGTCGTTTGCTCAAAAGATTCTATAGCCATTTTTATTCCTGTTGAGCGACAAGCTCAATTTGTGATCACTGATGGTAAGATAAATGCTATTAATTTTTCCAGATACGTCGGAGACCATCGTCAATGTTGTCTGCCAAAACTGATTTAAACCCGTTGTTGCAGTTTGATAGTCTGCCAGAATTTCATGCAATACGCGCTGAACATATAAGACCAGCAGTTGTTCAAGTGCTGGAGGAGAACCGCCAACAACTTGAATCTCTGCTAAGCAACACAAAGGGCGATCAACTTCCGGATTGGAGCGGGCTTATCGATGTGCTCGACGAAATGGATGACCGACTTGGCAAAGTTTGGTCCGCAGCGAGTCACTTGAATGCTGTCTGCAATACTGCCGAAATCAGAGAAGCGTATAACAGCGCACAACCGTTGATTACTCAATACTATGCCGAGATGGGCCAGAATGAGCATCTTTACCAACGTGTGCTGGCATTGGAAAGCCGTGTAGATGAGCTAGAGCTGGATGGCTCACAACGCAAAATCCTGTCAGATAGTTTATTGGACTTCAGATTGGCAGGTGTCAGCCTGCCAGAGGAGCAGAAGCGCGACTATACGCGTGTACAAACACGGCTTAGTGAGCTGTCCAACAGATTTGGTAACAATGTATTGGATGCCACCAGAGACTGGAGTCTCAATGTTGATGATGTCAGCGAATTGTCTGGGATTCCAGCGCTCAGTTTACAGGCAATGGCAGAGGCTGCTGGCCAAAAAGGGCTTGCAGGCTATTTACTGACACTTGATTTTCCGTGCTACCACGCAGTGATGACATACGCGGACAATCGCAAGTTGCGCGAGACGGTGTATCAAGCTTACACAACACGAGCTTCTTCTAATGGTCGGGCGGAATGGGACAATCACGATATCATCATTGAAATTCTGACGTTACGGCAAGAAATGTCAGCATTACTGGGTTTCAGAAACTATGCAGAACTTTCAGTTCAGCGCAAAATGGCTAAATCCGTGGACCAGGTAAACAATTTCTTGTCGGATTTGATCAGTTTTAGCTTGCCGGCTGCCAAACGCGAGTTTGAAGAACTGCAAGATTATGCGAAAAATGTCTTTGATATCGCAGAACTTGCAGCATGGGATGTTTCTTATTTCAGCGAAAAGTTGAGAAAACAGAATTACGATATCTCGCAGGAAGAGTTAAGAGCCTGGTTTCCGCTGGAGCAGGTTCGCCGTGGGCTGTTTGCCATCATAGAAACACTTTACAGCATCAAGGTTGAGCGCAATACACAAGCCCAGGTCTGGCACGCCGACGTCGAGTTTTATGACCTGGTCAAGCAAGGTGAGGTGATAGCCAGTTTTTATGTTGACCTGTTTACACGAGAGGGCAAGCGCGGCGGTGCGTGGATGGCTTCTTGTCGGACGCGGCGCATGAGACCAATACACGCCGGTACTTCACGCCTTCAGATTCCGGTCGCTTACCTCGTTTGCAATTTTGCCCCGCCATCTGGAGATACCCCAGCGTTGCTGACTCATAACGATGTCACCACATTGTTTCATGAGTTTGGCCACGGATTGCATCATATGTTGACTCGAGAAAACTATCTACAAAGCTCTGGTATTGCCGGAGTCGCTTGGGACGCAGTCGAGCTGCCAAGCCAGTTGATGGAAAACTGGTGTTGGGATACGGAATCTATCGGCATGATTTCTGCACATTTTGAGACCGGCGAAAAACTACCGTTAGCAATGCTCACGAAAATGCTGGCGGCACGAAATTTCCAGTCCGGCATGAGAAGTGTGCGCCAACTTGAGTTTGCACATTTTGATTTTTCACTGCATCAAACGCGTTGTTCCGACGACATTGATTTTGTTAACGAGACGTTACAAAAAACCAGGGCGTTAACATCCGTATACTCAGTACCGGCTTATAATCGTTTCCAGAATAGTTTTTCGCACATTTTTGCTGGAGGTTATGCCGCTGGGTACTACAGCTACAAATGGGCTGAAGTGCTCTCAGCGGACGTGTTTTCCAGATTTGAAAGTGTGGGAGTGTTGAGCCCAGAGATGGGCAGCCAATTTCTTGACAAGATATTGTCCAAAGGTGGTGGTGCAGAAGCGCTACAGTTGTTCACTGACTTTATGGGGCGCGCGCCGGATATCTCAGCGTTGCTCAAACAAGAAGGGCTCAGAGCGCATTAAGAAATATACAAAAATTGATCTGCCTCATGTTTTTAACAAGAGCGCGCTATTAAACTCGCGCAAACGCATTTTGACAGCGTGCTTCCGTTTCTTTTTTGTAACTGAATCAATGTGCTCAGATACGATGGTAATGTAGAAATAAGTTTTGTTATAATCGCGTCGCTTTAAATTGCACCCGACTACCCAGCCAACCACTTGAATCAGGCAATACGCGCTTGTTTTAGTGACTGCTAAAGACTTCACAACAAGCACTGTTAGCTTGAGTAAAGGTCAAACCAGCAGGCTATCCTGATGGGCACGGTAATTTAAGCTGCTGCACCCGGGTCTAGTCTCGGGTCTAGTAAAACAATAAACCTAAGAAAGTTAGTAACACTGCCTTTATCTTACTACTACGGAGACACGGCGAATGTTGTCGAAAGCAAAGCTGTGGTTAAGCCTTGCGCTCAGTACTCTGCTTTTCTGGAGTGCGGGTCTGCATGCGGCCTGGGATTTGAATATGCCCAGGGGCGTAACCCAAATGAGTCGAGATACTTATGACCTTCATATGACGATTTTCTGGTGGTGTGTAGCCATCGGGGTGGTCGTTTTTGGAGCCATGTTGTGGTCCATAATCAATCACAGAAAATCAAAGGGTGTCAAACCGGCAACCTTCCATGAAAGTACCAAGGTCGAGATTGTTTGGACCCTGATTCCGTTCCTGATACTGATTGCGATGGCAATTCCAGCAACGCGCGTGCTGACAGCCGCCTATGACGCCTCCGAGTCTGAGCTAGACGTACAGATCATAGGCTACCAGTGGCGTTGGGAATATCGCTACATGCGCGAAAATATGGACGAAGAAGAAGTTTCTTTCTTCAGCGTTCTTGCAACATCGCGCGAAGAGATCAATAACGGAGTCGAAAAGGGCGAAAACTACCTGCTCGAAGTAGATCGGCCGCTGGTCATTCCTACCAATACGAAAGTACGTTTTCTGATGACGTCAGCCGACGTTCTCCATGCATGGTGGGTGCCTGACTTTGCAATCAAAAAGGACACTATTCCTGGTTTCATCAATGAGACTTGGGTGATCGTGGAAGAACCGGGTATTTATCGTGGTCAGTGCGCAGAACTCTGTGGCATGGAACACGGCTTTATGCCAATTGAAGTGCATGCCCTTGCGCCAGCTGATTTCCAGGCGTGGTACGGGGAACAGCAGGCAAGAGTCCGGCAGATTCGTGAGCTGGCGGCTGCTGAGATGACGATGGCAGATGCCATGGCACAAGGTGAGCAGATCTATAACCGCAACTGTGTGGCATGCCACCAGCCTGGCGGTGTTGGCATGCCACCGGTGTTCCCCGCTCTGGTTGGCAGCGCAAAAGCGACCGGCGATGCTGCCGTTACTATGGACACACTGGTAAACGGTGTTCCCGGTACCGCTATGGCCGCCTATGGCCGTCAACTGAATCCGATTGAGCTGGCAGCGATCATTACTTACGTACGAAATGGCTTCGGCAATAGTGCGGGTGATGTGGTTCAACCGGCTGATGTCAACGCCTACATACAAGAAGGACAGTAATAACCATGAGCGCAGCACACGATCATCATCACGGCCCAGCGAAAGGCTTATCGCGATGGTTGTATACGACCAACCATAAAGATATCGGCTCACTTTACCTGTGGTTCAGCTTTGCAATGTTCCTGCTCGGCGGCACCTTCGCCTTGGTCATTCGCGCTGAACTGTTTCAACCAGGACTGCAGTTTGTAGAGCCTGGTTTTTTCAACCAGATGACGACCATGCATGGTCTCGTCATGGTCTTCGGTGCAGTTATGCCTGCCTTTGTGGGTTTAGCTAACTGGATGATACCCCTCATGATTGGCGCGCCTGACATGGCACTGCCAAGGATGAACAACTGGAGTTTCTGGATTCTGCCATTTGCGTTTGCAATGATGGTATCCACGATGTTTATGGAAGGCGGTGGCCCCAACTTTGGTTGGACGTTTTATGCGCCGCTCTCTACGAC
>DITX01000010.1 GCA_002422225.1 Gammaproteobacteria bacterium UBA6173 | reverse complement strand
TGCACGGCTTCCGTTCACACATGCACTACCGTGGTAAATCCATGAGTGCCCGCGTTATATACCCGGATAACACCAGCGAAGACATCATCAACATCCCTGAATTCAACTTTGCTTGGCAGCCAACCTACCGTATTGCTGAGCCCATGATCATCCCAGCTGGTTCACGCGTGATTGTTGAAGGTGTTTTTGATAACTCTCAATACAACGTTGGCAACCCTGATCCAAACGTCACCGTTGTGGGTGGTTTGCAGAGCTGGGAAGAGATGTTTATTGGATATTTCTCTTATACAGATCTACCGAAGTAAGGTATCGTTGTTGCCTGAATAAACAGGCAGTACGTATAAATAGGGCTGCTTCCATTGGAGGCAGCTCCTTTTTTTTGTGCGAGATATCCGATAGGAAACCAGGTGTTATGTCGATAGATGCATTATTAAAACCTTTTACCAGCCCCAAGCTCTCTTTAAAGAACCGTGTACTAATGGCCCCGATGACTCGTCAATTTTCACCAGACGGCGTTCCCGGTGCCAATGTTGTGGATTATTACCGTCGCCGTGCTGAGGGTGATGTTGGTTTGATCATTACCGAAGGCACAACGGTCAATCACAAAGCTGCGTCCTTTGATAGCAATATTCCGAATTTTTACAGCGATGAGGCCCTGGCCGGTTGGGCAAAAGTCGCCGAAGCGGTTCATCAGGCGGGTGGCAAGATTGCGCCACAGCTCTGGCATATTGGCTGCGCGCGCAAGCGCGGCACGGGTCCGTTTCCTGACTATCCAAGCGCAACACCCTCAGGTCTGGCCTTGCCCGGCAAACCCGTTGGCGAGCCGCTGACCACGGCAGAAATTGCCGACATAGTGCAGGCATTCGCAAATGCGGCAGCGGCTGCCAAGCGCATTGGATTTGATGCAGTTGAAATTCACGGTGCCCATGGTTATCTGGTCGACAACTTTCTGTGGGAAGGTCTCAATCAGCGCGACGACAAGTATGGTGGCTCACGTGCAAAGCGCAGCCAGTTTGCTGTGGAAATTGTGCAGGCTATACGTGCACAGGTGGGGGAAGATTTTCCGATCATTTTCCGGTTCTCACAGTGGAAACAACAGGACTACAACGCGCGCCTGGCCAATACGCCAGAGGAGCTGTTGGAAATTCTGCAGCCCATTTCTGACGCGGGCGTGGATATCTTCCATTGCAGTACTCGACGTTTTTGGGAGCCGGAATTTGCCGGATCTGACCTTAACCTTGCAGGTTGGACCAAAAAACTGCTCAATAAACCGACGATTACGGTTGGCAGCGTCAGCCTCAACGAAGAATTTATTGCCACCTTTATGGGCGGCGAAGCCAAGTCAGTGGATATCAGCGAGCTGCTCAAACGCCTTGAAGCAGGTGAGTTTGATCTGGTTGCTATTGGCCGAGCGTTGATCGCCAACCCTGATTGGGTACAACTTATGAAGGCTGGCAACGCTGAGGCCTTAAAAACCTACGATAAATCAATTCTTGCTGAATTGGTGTAAGTCACCTTCGTACCCAATGGCGGGTGCGTGCTGATGACAACAAAAACGGAGAACGATGATGAATAATCAGTCCAGCCGGTTTTGGGGGTTCAGTGCGATTCCTCAGATTTTTTTCCCGGCAGCGGGGTTTGTGTTGCTGTTTATTGGGCTAGCGCTGTCCCTTCAGGACAGCCTGGCCGATTTTTTTGGTGAACTAGGCCAATTTACCTTCCGCTACTTCGGGTGGTTTTATGTGCTGGTTGTAAGTTCCTTGCTGATTTTTTTGGTGTGGGTCGCTTTCAGCTCATATGGTCACATACGACTTGGACGGGATGATGAAACGCCGGCTTACAGCACCCGTTCTTGGTTCGCAATGCTGTTTGCTGCCGGCATCGGGACCATACTCATGTTTTGGGGAGTCGCTGAACCCCTAAGCCACTATGTGAACCCGCCGCTCGCTGGTGTTGAGCCTGAAAGTCTTGATGCTGCACGTAATGCCATGAATATTGCGCTTTACCACTTTGGGTTACATACTTGGACGATTTTTGTTTTGCCTGCGCTTGCGATCGCCTACTTCAGTTATCGACACAATCTTCCTCTAAGAATCAGCAGCGTGTTTTATCCGTTGCTGGGTCAGGGTATCTACGGTCCGGCAGGCAGGGCGATCGATATCATCGCGTTGCTTGGTACGCTCTTTGGCGTCGCAGTCTCAGTTGGCCTGGGTGCGCTACAGATCAATAGTGGGTTGACCGTTGTATTTGACCTGCAGCCTTCGCAGACATTACAGGTACTTATCGTGGCGCTGGTCACACTTGTTGCTTGCTTATCGGTAGCGCTGGGGCTGGATCGTGGTATCAAGCGTCTTTCGGAAATCAATATCGTGCTGGCACTGCTGGTGATGATGTTTGTCTGGATTGTGGGGCCGACATTGTTTATTACCTCGGGCATAGTGCAGAATTTTGGCAACTACATACAAAATTTACCATGGATGTCATTCTGGACTGAGGCTTACCAAGGCACTAGCTGGCAGCAGAGCTGGACGGTTTTTTATTGGGCGTGGACAATTTCCTGGGCACCTTACGTAGGAATATTTATTGCCAGAATTTCACGCGGGCGCACGATAAAGCAGTTTGTGTTGGGTGCTCTTGGCGCGCCAATGCTGTTTACGCTGGTCTGGATGTCGGTTTTTGGTATTACCGCAATTGATATGGAGCTGAACAAAGGTATTGATTTAAAAACCCAGGTTCAGGCTGATGTGGCCGTGGCCATGTTTGATTTCCTATATCAATTGCCTTGGCCGCTATTCAGCGCCACGCTCAGTTTGCTGGTGATATTGATTTTTTTGATGACGTCTGCAGACTCGGCAGCGATGGTAATTGATCAGTTGTCTCGTCGTGATGGGCAACACAGTCAGATGTGGCAGCGTCTGTTCTGGACCTTGATGATTGGTACAACGGCCGCCACTTTGTTATCAGGTGGCGGCCTGCCGGTGCTGCAGAATGTCGTGACAGCGCTAGGCTTTCCGTTCTGCATCTTGTTATTGCTGATGGCCATCTCACTGTTTAGAGCGCTGGCGCGCGACCGGCTAACGCGCGCTGATTAACCAGGTTTGATGGATACGGGCATTGCGCTCAAAGTCTTTATCCAGGCTTTGCGCGCTGTAGTCCTGAACGTCATACTGCTCAGCAACCGCCTCATCCATTTTAAAACGCCGCATATTATTGGAAAAAATCAGCAAGCCTTGCGGATTTAATCGTTTCATACACAGATCAATCAGCATGCTGTGATCGCGCTGAATATCCAGCACATTCTCGGTGCTTTTTGAGTTCGAGAATGTCGGTGGATCTAGAAAAATCAGATCAAATTTTTCGCGGTATTTTTGCAGGTAAGTAATGCAATCCAGCTCAACCAATTCATTCTGATAAAGATCGAGCCCATTTAATTCCAGATTGCGCCTGGCCCAGTTGATATAAGTGCGTGACAGATCCACGCTCACTGTGTGGCGCGCACCACCCAGCGCTGCCTGCACAGTGACGGAGCCGGTGTAGCAGAACAGATTTAAGACATCCCTGTTGCGGGCAATTTCGTGCACGTAACGACGCATGGGGCGATGATCCAGAAACAACCCGGTATCCAGGTATTTTTCCAGATTGACAATGAGGCGGGCGTCGCCTTCTTTCACAATGATGTCTTCACCATCACGCTCGCTGGGTTGGTATTGCTGTTTGCCCTTTTGTCGTTCTCGCACTTTGATGGCCACTTTATCAGTGGGCAGCTCCATAACGTTTTGTACTGCGATGACGGCCTGTTTGCGTCGTTGTGCCGCGTCATCTTCGCCGATGGACGCAGGCGCTTTATATTCCTGCATATGCACGCGAATGACGCCACGCTCATCTTTGTAGATGTCGATGGCAAATGAGTATTCCGGCATGTCCGCATCGTACAGACGATAGCAGTCGATGCCTTTTTGCGCGGCCCAGCGGCCCATGTTTTTGAGATTTTTGCGTAGTCGATTGGCGAGCATAACGCCGCCTTCGTCCAGCGATGCTTCGGTCATCGATTTGATGGTCACGGGACCGGTGGCCTGGCGCTGATAGATGCTGTCTTCGTTCACATGGAACAACAATAGCTTGGCGGGCAGTGCGCCGTTGAACAAAGCGTATTGGCGGTGGCTGTGCATGCCCAGCAATTTGCCCCATTCGGGACGTGCAGTGAACACGGCGGCTTCCGCACCAACCGCCTGTGTGCGAATCAACTTACCCAGCTCTTGATACAACTGCATAACTTCGGTGTCTTCACCCAGGCGTTCAGCGTAGGGTGGGTTGGTCAGCAGTAAATCGGGTTTGCGAGCAGGTTTGGCTTCACTGATCAGGCAAGAATCAAATTCGATAAAGTCCCAGACACCGGCGCGCTCGGCATTACGCCGTGCCATGCCTAATGCTCGCAAGTCCTGGTCGCTACCGAGCGCGTGGCCTTTCCAGCTTTTGGCCAGTTCGCGTCTTTGCTCGGCCTCTTCAAGAATCTGTTTGGCGGCGGCATGGTCATGGTGCGGCCACTGCGAGAGTTCGGCGTCGCGCAACAGGCCAGGTGCAACATCCATCGCCATCAGCACCGCTTCAATCAAAATAGTACCAGCGCCACACATCGGGTCGTATATCACCGGTTCTTCTTGTTTCATGATCGTTGGCCAGCCCGCGCGCATCAACAGCGCTGCCGCCAGTGTTTCTTTCATGGGTGCTTCGCCTTGCTCCAGACGATACCCGCGTCGGTGCAGACTTTCTGTCATCAGTTCAATGCCCAGAATGAGACGATTACGTTTTATGACGGCGTGAATGCGCAAATCAGGACGGTCTTTGCAGACATCAGGGCGCGCCATGCCTTGTGCCCTGAACTGATCAACAATGGCATCTTTGATGCGCTGGGCAATAAACTGGGTGTGCCGCAACTCATCGGTGGTGCCGGCTGCGCTGATCGCAAAACTGCTCTGACTGTCCATGTGATCAAGCCAGTTGATGCTATTGGCGACCTCATAAAGTGAGTCAGCGTCACTGACAGCGCGCTCCTGCAGAATCAAAATAATACGATTGGCAACCCGCAGATGCATCAATGCGCGGTAGGCAATCAGCAAACTGCCCTTGAAATAGACCCCGGCAACTGTTTGTCTCAGGTCTTCTGCACCACATAGACGAAGTTCATCTTCGAGCAAGGCTTCAAGGCTTTTAGCGCAGCTGGCAAAAAAGTGCAGGGATTGTTGGTTGTCGGACATAAATGAGCAGGTTTCCTGATTCAGGCTAGGCGTTTAAACAGGCGTGCATGATAATACGAATCCTGACTGAATGCCTGTCGGGAATTTTTGAATACCTCAGTCTTCACACCTCAAGAGAAGTTCTATGCTCAGTTATCGTCACGCGTATCATGCCGGCAATCATGCGGATGTCCTGAAACATCTGGTATTGCTTGCGCTTTTGCAGCAGCTGAGGCAAAAGGAAAAGCCTTTTGTGGTGATTGACTCTCACGCGGGCAACGGCTTTTACACACTGGACAGTCCGCAAGCACGCAAAACACGCGAGGCGGAAAGTGGTGCCTTGCCACTATGGCAGCAGCATCACAAACAGGCATTCAACCAAGCCTTATTGCGTGACTACATGAGTCTGATTGCTGAATTTAATCCAGAGGCTGACGCAAAAATGCTGGCGGTTTATCCTGGCTCACCGGCTATTGTGCAATCTCATTTGCGTGAGCAAGACCGTTTGGCCGTGATGGAGCTGCACACAACTGAAATAGATGCACTGCGTAGCAACTTTCATTTTGATAACCGCATAGCAATTCACCATCGTGACGGGTTTGAGGGTGCGGTGGCCTTGACGCCACCCACGCCCAAGCGGGGATTGTTGTTGATTGATCCAGCGTATGAAGATAAAACGGATTACCAGCGCGTGGCAAAAACCGTTAAGGAAGTACATCGTCGCTGGGCAACCGGCATGATAGCCGTCTGGTATCCCATGTTGGGACGCTCACGTGATCACAGCCCCGCTCTCATACAGCAATTAAAATCTCTGCCCGATGTGCGGGTGATGGAATTGACGGTTGGAAACCAGACAGAAGAGTTTGGTATGCACGGCTCAGGTATGATCCTGGTGAATACGCCATGGCAGTTTGGCAAACTGATTGATGCCGCCATGAATGAAGCGGCGTCGTGCTTAAAGGCCAGCTATCGCGTGAATTTTGGTTAATAACGCTAGAGTGAGAGTAACAATGAATCTGAGGGTATTGGCGCTGACAAGCAGTTTGCTGGTGATGACTTTTGCGAGCGCCCAGCCGGCATTGGATAACACGATGTATTCCGGTGCGCATCTGAAAGTTGGAGAAATTGTGTCTGGAGAGTTACTGACAACTCACCCTCAGATGAGTGATGGTTCGCATGCGGATTGTTTCCATCTGGACACCGAGCCGGGCAAAAAGTACTCAGTCACACTGCGCTCAAGCGTGTTCGACAGCTATCTGATGCTTGGCACCGGGGCGTGTTCTGACGTCATGTTATCGCTGGAGAATGATGATTTTGAGGAGACCTCATTAGACTCCCGAATCATTTTTACCGCTGAACATGCCTTGTACTCAATTTTTGTGAACAGCTATGATGCCGGTTTTACAGGTGAATTTTCACTGCAAGCGGAAGAGTTGCCACTGTGAGTCGGGGTTAAAAAAGCCACCGACTCATTCATCATGGCGATGGCTTTAACGAGCCCTGAAAACCTTAGCGGCTGGTGCCAAGCCAACGCACTTCGTAAAGATCATCGCGCTGGTCACGGGCGTTGGTTACCGATCCTTCATGACGCACCTGAACCAGTTTGTCGAGGTCAAGATCGGCCACCAACGCCATCTCGGTGTTGGGCGTGCTTTCCGCAATGACGGCATCGTGTGGAAACGCAAAGTCTGACGGCGAATACACCGCAGATTGTGCGTACTGAATATCCACGTTATGCACTTGTGGTAGATTGCCGACGCTGCCCGCGATACATACATAACACTCATTTTCAATGGCTCTGGCCTGTGCACAACGTTGCACACGCAGAAAGCCGTTTTTGGTATCGGTCCAGAACGGTACAAACAAAATATCCATGCCTTGTTTGGCCAGTAGTCGTGACAGCTCGGGAAACTCAACGTCATAACAGATCAGAATGCCGATGCGGCCGGCATCCGTGTCAAAAACCTGCAGACGATTGCCACCGTCGATGACCCAATCGCGGCGCTCGTGCGGGGTGATGTGCAATTTGGCTTGTGAGTCCACGGTGCCGTCACGTCGGCACAGGTAGGCTTTGTTGTATAGATTATCGCCTTCCATCACCGGAATGCTGCCAGCAATGATATTGATGTTGTAGGTGATGGCGAGCTCGGACAGCGCTTCAATCGAGCGTGTTGCAAACGTCGACAGAAAGCGGATGGCTTCAAACTGATTGCTTTGGTCGCCCAGGCCCATCAAAGGCGCATTAAAAAATTCCGGAAACAACACAAAGTCCGACTCATAGTCAGCCATGGTGTCCACAAAGTATTCAACCTGCGACAGCCATTCTTCAAAGGATTCGGTCAGTCGCATCTGCCATTGCATGACCCCAACACGTACCACCGTCTTGCGGCGCTGACTGAGGTCACGGGTTTCGGGTTCATACAGAATGTTGTTCCATTCCAGCAGCGTTGCATATCCCTGGGATTTTTCATCCTGCGGGTTGTAATCCTTGAGCAAGCGTTTTACTTCAAAATCATTGGCCAGCTGGAAGCTAAGAATCGGGTCGTGAACCTCCTTGTGATCAACGGCCTCAATGTAGGCGCGCGGAGAATAGTCCTCTGCGTGCAAATGGTAGTTAGTGATACGGCCACCGGCGAGAATCGCGCGCAAATTGAGGTCGCGGCATAAGTCCTTGCGCGCATCATACAGGCGTCGACCCAAACGTAAGTCCCGGTACTCAGGATCCACAAACAGATCCATGCCATACAGTGCATCGCCTTCGGCATTGTGTTTGATTTGTTCTCGCCGGCCAATCAGGTCATCGTACGTGTGCTGTCGGCTGAAACGGTCGTAATCGCAGCGGATAGTTAATGCCGCTGCCACCAGATTTCCAAAGTCTTCAATGGCAATCTGACCCTCCGGAAAATCATTAATTAATCGTTCTATCGAACCTTCGGGCCAGGCGCCACCGATGTCCGGATACACGGCTTCCATGAGTTTAGCCAATTGTGGGTAATCAGCGGATGTCAGGTTTCTGAGTTTCAGGTGAACGTCTGAGGGGGTATCCGGGCTCATCTGGAGTGTCCTTGGGGAAATGAGCCATACACGGTATCAAATAAGGCCTTTGGCAGCTACCGTGCGTTAGATGGAGCATCCACAATTATGGACTTGCTAGGGACTCTGGAGTATGCTCTAAAGCCCTTTCCAAATAGATGAAAGTTCAGTATGCCGTCATTTAAGACCGTTACTACAGGGGGCGACGGTTCTTCCTAGTGGGCAGAGAGCGGGAAGGTTCTGCAGATCCAGGAATGCTTTTAAAAAGAAAACCACAAAGCCTGAAGCTGTTTTCCGGCTTGATGAGGAGAGTGCAAGTGAAGATAAATAGTAAACGTTTGGCTGGCAGATTTGCCAGCAAACCCGCACTGGTGGCGATCAGCCTGGTGTTGGGTATGCCTGCGCTGGTCTCTGCGCAGCAGACAGGAGAGAGTATTGATTGGGTGACTCTGGGTTCAGACTTTGCACACACTCGATTTATCCCTGCCGCGCAGATCACTCCTGAAAATTTTGAGTCCCTTAAGACTGCATGGGTTTGGGATGGCGCAAGCTTCCAGGCGACCAGTGGTCGTTCTACTCCCAGCTACGTTAACGGCAAACTCTACACTGTTGCCGGCGATCGTCGTCACGTCGTAGCTATCGATCCGGTGACAGGTGAAACCATTTGGTCTTACCGCGAACCGCATACTTTCCGTCATGAATACTCTATGCGTAAAGACTACGGTAAGGGCGTTGGTTTTGCTGAAGTGGATGGCCGCCCGGTCATTTACATCATCAGCCCAGGCTTTTTCCTGACCGCGCTGGATGCTGATACTGGCGCCCCACTGGAAGGGTTTGGTCACGAGATTGGTGTGCCAGGTTTCCCGAAAACCGGTGTGGTTGACCTGCAAAAGATTTTTGCAGATGCCAACGGCTACGAATTTGACCCTTACTACGGTATTCCGCTGGAAACCGGTTACATCACGTCTTCTTCGCCGCCCATTGTTGTCAATGGCACGGTGGTGGTTGGTAACTCTGCAGAGCAGGGCTACAACCAGACGCGTATCGAAAACATTCCTGGCGACATCATTGGTGTTGATGCCAAGACTGGTGCGCACATGTGGACGTTCAACATTATCCCTGACAAAGGTGAATTTGGCTGGGATACCTGGCAGGATGGCAATGGCAAACAGATCGAGGATCCTCGTGCATACACGGGCGAGAACTCATCTTGGGCGCCAATGGCTGCTGACCCAGCGCTGAACATGGTGTACATCAACACCAACAGCGCCACTGTCGACTTCTACCGCGGACACCTGACGGGCGATAACCTGTACGGTTCAAGCGTTGTTGCACTGGATGTAACAACAGGTGAGCGTAAGTGGCACTTCCAGCTGGTTCACAAAGATATCTGGAACTATGACACACCTACTGCACCGGTCTTGCTGGACATTCAGCAAAATGGTCGCACTGTGCCTGTACTGGCTCAGGTGAGCAAACAGGCATTTACCTACGTGTTCAATCGTGCAACCGGTGAGCCAATCTGGCCAATCGAAGAACGCGCTGTGCCTCAGTCAAAAGTGCCAGGTGAAATATTGTCGGCTACTCAGCCGTTCCCAACCAAACCTGCGCCCTATGACATGCAGGGTCTGACTCATGATGACCTGATCGACTACACGCCTGAGCTGCGCGCGCAAGCGATTGAAGCACTGGCTGATTTTGAAATCGGTCCATTGTTCCATCCGCCGCTTCACCGCGACAATGACCTCGGCAAACAGGCTGCGCTGTGGTGTCCAGGTGACGTGGGTGGTGTAAACATTGATGGTCCAGCGGCTGCAGATCCAACCACAGGCACATTGTTTGTGGTATCCCGTAAAGGTTGCAGCAACCGAATCATAGCGCCGGCACAAGAGCGCGATGCATCACTGGAGCTGCCAACAGGTACAACGTTTGCACGGTACGCCCCACTGCGTGCAGCACTGGTTCGTGGCCCACAAGGCCTGCCACTGTTCAAGCCGCCCTACAGCCGTTTGACCGCAATCGACCTGAACACAGGTAACCACAAATGGTGGATTCCCATTGGTGAGACGCCCGATCGCATCAAGAACCATCCTGCCCTTGCGGGTATCGATGTCGGTAACACCGGCACAGGTACTGTTGCTCCAATGACTGTGACTTCTACTATGCTGATGTATTCCAGCAGCTCCAGTGATGGCACTCCAGCGTTGTTTGCAGTGGATAAGGAAACTGGACGTCAACTGGGTAAAGTTGCTACGCCTGAAGTCAGCCGTTACGGCATGATGAACTTCCAACATGAAGGCAAACAATACGTTGTACTGCAGACCGGCAGCACGCTGACCGCTTTGGCTCTGCCGGATTGATGCTGGACAGCGCAATGACGTAATTGCCATCTACGTGATAAACAAAAAACCCGCTGCAGCGAAAGCTCAGCGGGTTTTTTGTTTAACCGGAAATTAGCGCTTTTATCCTTAAATGATATGTTGTAGCATACTTGTGTTTTCAACATCATGTAGTCAGGGATACTCCTATGAAATTCAAAAAAGCACCGCTTGGCCTCGCGATTACTATTATTGCCGGAAGTGGTTCTCTGTTATTCAGCAGCGGCTCGTTTGCGCAGACCGGCAGCACAACGCAGTCACCGGTACCCGTTACAGAGATCAGAGTGACGGCGCTGGGTATTGATGAAAGTGCGGATTTGATTGTTGCCCCCTTTGATATACTTGAGCGTGACGAGTTATTGACTCGTGCGGGCACACTTGGTGATCTGTTAAATGGTTTGTCAGGTGTACATGCGGATAGTTTTGGCGGTGGCGCGTCACGACCAGTGATCCGTGGCCAGACGGCTCCTCGCACCAAGATTTTATCTGATGGCAATTCAATTCTGGACGCTTCTGATGTGTCGCCAGATCACGCAGTGACCGTTGACCCCTTATTGGCACAAAGAATTGAAGTGCTGCGCGGCCCTGCAACTCTGTTATATGGCGGCGGCGCCATTGGTGGTGTGGTCAACGTCGTGGATGACAAAATCCCGACGTCCATGCCTGAAAAAGGGTACGAAGGGTTTGCAGCGTTGCGTGGCAATACCGTGGCCGATGAGAAAGCCGGCGCCATCAGTCTGACTGGCCGCGCAACCGACAATATTGCCCTGCACATTGAAACCTCCGTGCGAGATACCGACGATTACCAAGCAGCCGAGTGGGATGAACCTCGTGTTGATGGCACTTTCTCGGAAAACAAGAACTCCAGTCTGGGCGCTTCCTGGATAGGTGAAAAAGGTTTTATTGGACTGGCTTATTCGTACCGGGCGGATGAATACGGCATTCCCGGTCACAACGAAGAGTATCTGGAGTGCCATCCCCATGGCATAGAACTGCATTGCGGCAGTCATGACGAAGACGAAGATCACGACCATGACCACGACCATGAAGAACACGCAGTCCCCTTTGTAGATTTGACCAGCAAACGCGTTGATTTACGTGGTGAGATTGAAGACCCCTTTGCTGGCATCAATAAGGTGCGATTCCGTGCCAGCACAACAAACTACGAGCACACCGAATTTGAAGAAGATGAAGTGGGTGCGACGTTTGGCAACAAAGGTTACGAAGCGCGCCTTGAAGTTGACCACGCTGCGGTGATGGGCTGGCAGGGGCTGTTTGGCATACAGGTCTCCGACAGCACCTTCAAAAACGGCGGTGAACACGTGTTTATGCCGACTGTCGATTCGCGCGCCACTGGTGTGTTTATTGTTGAACACTATCAGTTAAACGATGACTGGCATTTTGAGGCTGGTGCACGTTATGACCGTCAGAAACACCAGCCGGTCAATGATGCTCGTAATCGCCCTGCGTTTAGCGACTCCGCGTTTTCATACTCCACTGCAGCCATCTGGAATGTCAGCGCCGATACCATTTTGTCTGTGACGTATGCTCACGCACAACGTTTGCCGCATGCCCAGGAGCTCTACTCCAGAGGCATCCACGTGGCCAGCAATACCTACGAGTGTGGCTTGATTGCTCACCCGTTAACTTGTGGTGGTGTGGCCAACAATCAGGATATTCAGAAAGAAACAGCAGACAATTTTGAACTGGGCCTGCGTAAAGTAGAAGGCGCGTTCACCTACAGCGTTAGCCTGTTCCGCAACAAAGTAGATGACTATATTTACGCGCGCACACTCGATCAGTATGAAGATTTCCGTTTGATCAAGTACGCCCAGCGCGATGCCGAGTTCACTGGATATGAGGTGGAGCTGGGGTATAGCTTCAATGATGTGCTGTCTGCATCGCTGTTCAGCGACTACGTGCGTGTAGGCTTGTCGTCGAATGATCGTTTGCCACGTATTCCCCCACGTCGTACAGGTGGTCGTATTAATGCAGAGATTGCAAACGGTTACAGCGCCGAACTTGAATTCTACCGTGCGGCCAAACCGAGCCGTGTTGCCAGTTTTGAGACGATTCAGCCTGCATACGACATGCTTAACCTGAGTGCAAACTATGCCTTTGGTGATGCGGGCCGTTATCAGTTATTCCTGCGCGGTTCCAACCTGTTGGACGAAGATGTCAGAAACCATTCTTCCTTCCTCGCCGACGTGGTTCCAATGCCAGGACGTAATCTGAGCGCCGGATTCAAACTGGGCTTCTGATCAATTCAGCCCCTGTGCAAGTAGATAGGTTTTTGTAGTGTGTGCATTTTTTGAGGCCGGTCTCGATGTCCGGTCTCCTTTTTTTTGATAATAATTATCGTTAAGACAGAATTTAAGCAATATCGTTCTTGGGCCTGTAAGATCGCTGACTAAATAATTCATTGAGCGTGCTTGGGATCTATAGTAGGATCAAATTCCGTTTTTTTTCAGGAGATCCAAGTACCCTCCATGGGCACATTAATTGTTATTGCCGTCTTGTCGATTAGCGTCTCATTTATATGTTCATTGCTTGAGGCATCCCTTCTGACACTGACGCCAAGTCATATCGTGAAGTATAGGTACAGCAAACCTGATCTTTACCAGCAACTGCGTAAACTTAAAGACCGAATTGATCAGCCTCTGGCTGCGATACTGACGCTCAATACAGTCGCTCACACCTTTGGAGCTGCTGGCGTTGGCGCTCAGGTCGGCGTTGTATTTGGTGATGGCTACCTTGGTGTAGTCTCCGCCATCATGACCTTCCTGATTCTTGTGCTTTCCGAAATCATTCCTAAAACACTGGGCGCCCGATACTGGCAATCCCTGGTGCCAATCCTACCTGCCACCTTGAATGGCCTCATTTTTATCCTCAAGCCATTTATCATGTTGTCGGACAAAATTACTGAGTGGATGGGTGTGGGCACTGCCGACATTGATCTGCGCTCTGAAATCAAGGCCTTGACCAACTTGGGTCGCGATACCGACCAGCTGGATGAAGACGAACGCCGGGTAATTGCTAATATCCTCGATTTGCACGAAGTGAAAGTTAAAGACATCATGACGCCACGGACTGTCTGCGAGTACCTGACCAGTGGCGTGACTGTAGGTGAAATTCTGGAAGATCTGCGTGACACGGCATTCTCCCGCTATCCCGTGCTGGATGAAAACGAACACCCGCAGGGCATTGTGTTCAGGGCAGAGATGCTCGACGCAGAACCTGACACCTTGATAGATGAATTGATCAAGCCGGTAAAAATTGTTACCGATGACGTCAGTGCGGAATCTGTCATGACCGCGTTCCTAGCCGAACATCAGCACATGAGCCTGGTGTATGACCAGTACGGCACATGGCTGGGACTGGCGACAATGGAAGACGTGCTGGAGACCATCCTCGGTCAGCCCATCATGGATGAAACCGACGATATTCCTAACATGCGCCGATTTGCCCGTAAGCGTTGGGAGAACCGGATGAAGCATCAGGGAACAACGCGTGGTCAGCAAGCATCAGCAGACAGTCCGGCAACCCGATAACACCCGGTTGCTGCTTTCCTCTATAATCCGCGACTCTATTCAATCGCGGCAGCACTGATCATGCACTCTCCGACTTCACCAGCGACACTCACCCTGAATCCTGTCAGTCACATTCAGGGTGAAGTCACGCTTCCTGGCTCTAAAAGCCTATCCAACCGAATCCTGTTGCTGGCGGCACTGGCAAAGGGTGAAACCCGCATCAGCAACTTATTGGACAGTGACGATGTGCGTTTTATGCTGCAAGCACTGCGCGCGCTGGGTGTGTCTTATGAGCTAAGTCCTGATAAAACCCACTGTATTGTGCAAGGCAATGCCGGGCCGTTTTCTACCAGCCCTCTGTCTTTTAGCCCTCTGTNNCTCTGGCGCATAACAGTGTGTTAACACTGTTTTTAGGCAATGCCGGCACCGCCATGCGGCCATTAACTGCCGCGCTTGCTGCCGGGCATGGTGAATTTGAACTGACGGGTGAGCCTCGTATGTCTGAGCGCCCGATTGCCGATCTGGTGGATTCATTAACAGCCTGCGGTGCCAACATTGAATACACGGGGCCGCAAGGGTTCCCGCCACTGCGCATTCATGCCGCTGGCCTGACCGGTGGTAAGGTCAGTATCCGTGGCAATATTTCCAGTCAGTTTCTGACGGCCATGCTGATGGCTGCGCCCTTATGCAAGCAAGATCTGGACATCACCGTGGAAGGTGAACTGGTCTCCAAACCGTATATTCACATCACGCTGGATGTCATGAAACGCTTTGGTGTGCAGGTAGAGAACCACAACGACCAACGCTTTGTGATTCGCGCCGGCCAACACTACGTCGCGCCCGGCAATATCATGGTCGAAGGTGATGCCTCGTCCGCTTCCTATTTTCTGGCAGCTGCCGCGATAGCGGGCGGTACCGTACGCGTGCACGGTACCGGCAAAGCCAGTGTGCAAGGTGATGCCAGATTTGCCGAAGTACTGGAGCAGATGGGCGCCATCGTCACCTGGGGGGACACCTGGATTGATGTCAGCAAAGGCGAACTCAATGGTGTGGATGTGGATTTGAATCATATCCCCGATGCGGCCATGACCATCGCCACCACGGCATTGTTTGCCAAAGGCCCCACCGCCATCCGCAACATCTATAACTGGCGCGTGAAAGAAACGGACCGCTTGTCGGCCATGGCAACAGAGTTACGTAAAGTCGGTGCACAGGTGGAAGAGGGCAAAGACTATATCGTGATCCATCCGCCCGCCAAGGTGCTGCCTGCGGCGATTGATACCTACAATGACCACCGCATGGCCATGTGTTTTTCGCTGGCGGCCTTTGGTGACAGTGCCATTGTGATCAATGATCCTGGCTGTACCAGCAAAACCTTCCCGAATTATTTTGAGCTGTTTTGTGCAATGACCCGTTAAGCAAGGTCAGCGCAGAACCATCAATGAAATTGTAGTTTTGCTGATCATCGCGGTGGTTGTGCTGCCAAGAATCAAATGACGGATACGGGAATGCCCGTATGCGCCCATGATCATCAGATCGATGTGTTGCTGTTGCTGATACTGGGTCAGTGCAACATCCGCTTCACCTGCCACAATGGCTGTGCTTGTCTCGAATCCTGCCTGATCCAGCACGCCCGCTGCGTCATTGAGCTGCGCTCGGGCGACCTCAGTATCAGCGCCAACCATCACCAGATGACAAGGCAGACCCTTAAACAGAGGGCTGGCAGCAACAATATGCACGCCCTTGCGCATGGTCAGACTGCCATCAAAAGCCATCATGATTTTTTGAGGCGGAGCAAAGGTTTGCTGGGCAATCAACACCGGTTTGTGCAGGGTTCGAATCAGGCTTTCGACATGGCTGCCAATGTGACCATGCGCCGAAGCGCTTCGCTGGCCGCGTTTGCCTAACACTAACATGCGTGTTTCCGGTGCAAGTTCCACCAACGTATCCACTAACTCACCGTGTCGCTGGCGTGTTTCAACGTGTTGGATGCCGCTGGATTCCAGCCGTTGAACCGCGGCCTGCAGCATTAATTTACCTTGCTCGAGAGCCACGCGTGCGCGTTGTTGATCCAGACCAGCCAGTTCCTGCAGCAGCGTCTCTTGCGCACCCAGCCCGATACTGCCGCTAAAATTCTGCGCCATGCTGTAACCGTCTTTGTCCAGCACATGCAGCAAACTTAGCGGAGCCTGCATGCGTGTCACACTCCATGCGGCGTAATCACACACCGACTCGGCATAGCGGGAGTCATCGATACAGGCGATGACTTTGCCGGTCATTTCCGGGATTACGATATCAGTCATGAGCAATGTTCCTTTGAGGTTTTAGTGGCCCATCAATCGTTCGACGGCATCAGGTTTATCGTGCACAGCAAAACGATCCACCAGCGTTGCACTGGCCTCATTCAGGCCAATCAGCTCGACGTCAGCGCCATCGCGACGGAACTTGAGAATAACTTTATCGAGTGAGCTGATCGCTGTGATGTCCCAGAAGTGAGCACGGCTCAGGTCGATAGTAACCTTGTCGATGCCCTCTTTAAAGTCAAAGCCGGCAATGAATTGATCCGCAGAGGTAAAAAACACCTGGCCGATCACAGTGTATTGACGATGCAAACCATCGTCTGACAGTTGTGAGCCGATATACAGAATATCGCCCACCTTACGTGCAAAAAACAGTGCGCTCAGTAACACCCCTAGCAGCACTCCCAAGGCAAGATTGTGCGTCACGACAACCACCACAACCGTTGAAATCATCACAATGCTAGAGCTTTTGGGATTCTTGCGCAGATCCGCAACCGACGACCAGCTGAACGTGCCAATGGATACCATAATCATGACAGCGACCAGTGCTGCCATCGGAATCTGACCTACCCATTCGCCCAAGAAGACCACCAGAATCAGCAACACACTACCGGCAGTAAACGACGACAAACGACGCCGCCCGCCCGATTTCACGTTGATCACGGACTGCCCGATCATGGCGCAACCCGCCATGCCACCAATAAAGCCACTGGCGATGTTGGCCACACCCTGGCCCACGCATTCGCGGTTTTTGTCGCTTTTGGTGTCGGTCAGATCGTCCACGATGGTGGCGGTCATCAGCGATTCCAGCAAACCCACCACCATCAGCGTGAGCGAGTACGGGAAGATGATTTTCAGCGTTTCCAGGTTGAGTGGAATGTCGGGTATCAGGAACACCGGCAGGCTGTCGGGCAATTCGCCCATGTCGCCCACGGTGCGGATGTCCATATCCAGCAGGAGGTAGACACCCGTGAGCACCACGATGGTGACCAACGGCGAAGGCACCGCCTTGGTGATGTACGGAAAGCCATAAATAATGGCCAGGCCAGCAGCGGTCATGGCGTACACATGCCAGGTCACGTTGGTGAGTTCAGGCAATTGCGCCATAAAAATCAAAATGGCCAGCGCGTTCACAAAGCCAGTGACCACCGAGCGCGACACAAACCGCATGAGCGCACCCAGGTTGATCCAGCCCGCGATGATCTGAAGCACCCCGGTCAGCACCGTGGCGGCCAGCAGGTATTGCAGGCCGTGGTCTTTCACCAACGTCACCATCAGCAGTGCCATGGCACCGGTGGCCGCCGAAATCATGCCCGGGCGTCCGCCCACAAAGGCGATCACCACCGCGATACAAAACGAGGCATACAAGCCCACCTTGGGGTCCACGCCCGCGATGATGGAAAACGCAATGGCCTCGGGAATCAGCGCCAGCGCCACCACCAAACCAGCCAGCAAATCGTTGCGGACGTTGGCGGTCCAGTCCTGTTGAAAATTTTTAAACAAATCAAATACTCCAATGTGCTGGCAGAACACAGCTGCTTAAGCACACCCATCGGGGAAAAAGAAAAACAGGGAAGTGCAACCGGCCGGGCAAAACAGCACCTGCCGTTGCCTGCACGCGACCACGGTAGACCCAAGCGCGCAGACCGAACCTCCCACGGGGACCGCATGCGATCGGAACGTCACGTTCTATGCAAGATGTGTGCAAGAAATGTGACGGGCAGGGGGTGCAAAACTTACAACGGAAGCTCCGGGTGGGATGGGCTGCAAAACAATCTGGGGCGCCAGGGCGGCGCTTGCAGCGGAAAAAAGTCGGTTGCGCATTGTAACGGCCCTCGATTCAGAGGCCAGCACGTGGCTGGAGCTTCCAGCTCCAAGGGGAACCGGAGCGGGAAGCTCCGGCTACTCAAACACAA
>DITX01000192.1 GCA_002422225.1 Gammaproteobacteria bacterium UBA6173 | reverse complement strand
CGGCAGAAACTAATGCGGAAACTGCACAAGCTGCTGCTGAACTAGCAGAAACTCACGCGGAGACTGCTGAGACTAACGCTGAAACTGCAGAAACTGGAGCACTGGCCGCAAAGGTAGCCGCTGAATCTGCCCGTGACGCCGCCCTGATCCAAGCTGGTGTTTACGTCGATGAACCCACTGGCCGTGCTGCTGTGGCCGATGGCGCGGCTTTCAAGGTGCAGGGCAGTGGCGATGTGGCGGCTTATGAGTACCGCAGGATTTCCGCTGGCGTGGTGTCAACGTTGATTGCAACTTATCCGAGTTCGGCGGCACTGGACTTCAGCCGTCAATTCGCATCCATTACTAATGGCCCTATTTTCGCAGTGACCGACGAACAACAAGTCATGGCACTTGCCGTTATGGGTGACGGAGCAGTTAAAACAAAGCTGTTACAGGTGACAGGGGCCACTACCGTTAATCCTGCTGGCGACCTTGATACTGACGTGGTGGGCGTTCATGTAAACGCCCACTCTGTTTATATTTATTCGATAACGGATGAAGATGGCAACATTATTCTGGCCGTCGATGCTGCTGGTCGGTTGGTGGCTAATTTTGATTTAGTACCGACTACCGGAACAACAACGACAACGACGGCTGCACAAGACCCTGTTTACGATTATTCGATCAATCAGATATTCGGCTACGGGCAATCCTTGTCCGTTGGACAGGCACATCCAGCGATCAGCACGACGCAGAATTACGACAATCTGATGTTTACTCGCGCGATGCGACCGCAATACGATTACACCGGAGAAACAGCGGCGCAATGGTACGCATCCTTGGTTGCGGCGGTTGAGCAGAATAATGCCAGCGGATATGTTGGAGTGCTTGGTGAAACACCCAGCATGGGCACCGCCGACATGATCAAGGAGCGCATTCTGGCGGAAGACGGGAAAGCCTATACCGATCACACATACCAGATTCTGATTTCAACGCCGGGGTATGGTGCCACAACCATATCTCAACTGTCCAAAGGCGGCGCGCATTTTTCTCGTATGGTGGAGCAAGCTACCTACGGAAAGGCATTGGCAAATGCCGCTGGAAAGTCTCACGCAGTTCAAGCCGTGACATGGACGCAGGGAGAAAGCGATTACTTGTCTGCCACCACACAGGCGGCATACACAACGCTGCTCAACACGCTCATTTCCGATATAAACACGGACTTAAAAGCGGTCACAGGGCAAACAAAGAATATTCCGGTAATTGGGTATCAGGTGGCCTCGCACATATATTACGCGGCGGACGATTACCCGGATATTGCGCTGGCGCAGTTTGATATGGAGGCATCCAATCCGTTGTTTTACATTGCCTGTGCGATGTACCCGTTTTCTTATCATTCCGGCGGCCACATCATCAATTCGTCGTCCCGATGGCTGGGCGGCTATTACGGCCTCGCGTACAAGCGCATCGTGATCAACGGCGAGGATTGGCAACCGCTGAAGCCTATCGCTTCGGTTCGCCAGAGCAACTTTGTTGAGCTGCGGTTCAATGTTCCAACCGGGCCACTTGTTCTGGATGTTTCGCAGGTGCCCCAACAGACCAACTACGGGTTCACGCTGTTGAATGATCTTGGTGCCGCCATGACGATCACGAGCATTGCGATCATCGACACCGACCGCATCCGCATTACCGCATCCGCGTCGATACCTGCTGGCGCGTCGGTTCGCTACGCCTTCGCTGGCGACACCATCGTAGGCAAAGGCAACTTGCGAGATTCGCAAGGCGACACGATTACGTTTGCGATACCCGGCGGCGCGGCAAAGCGTATGGACAACTGGTGCCTTATCTTTCAACTCACAATCTAAAAGGAACAAATCATGGGACTTCAACTTATCGTTAAAAATGCCGACTTTTCAGCCATCAGAGTCGGAAGACTTGGACTTTATACGTCCATAACCGATGGGCTTGTTGGTCTGTTTGGGTTGACCAGTTTGCTTGCTGACCCAGCAATTAACTTCGCTAATTATGCGGCGCCAGCAACCATCGTTGGTTCGCCGGTGCAGGCGTTAACAGGAGTTACCTCGGGGGCTAGCGATTACATCGACTTCGGAATTGTCGCGACAGGCGCAAGAACAGTGGCAGTTGTGGTCAAAAATGATATCTCAGGCGTTCCGTACTTTTCTTCTTTTGCGGCGGCCCCAACTTACGGAGAGTACATCTGGTCACAGGGAACAGATTTGCGCTTTGAGTCTGCTAAATGGGCAACTCCGCACCCATCGGTGGCATCGTCTGTGCGCGACGAAATGGTTGCGGCCAGAATTGAGCTTGGCGTAGGCGGTTCCATTTATAAACCACGGACGGCAACACTATCTTCAAAGGCCGATACCGGAGAGCAAGATTGGCTGACCACGTACCGCACGTCAGTATCTTCCGCTGGCTCCGCAACTACTAAAGCGCAACTGTTTGCTTATTGGAACCGGACGCTGACCACAGGTGAGCTAGACACTTTTTACGGTGAAATGCAGGCGCAGCTATTGGCTTTGGGCATCGCAACAATTTAACGCCATGATCCTCCACACCCGCCTGCTCTGGTTCGTGTCTGGCCTCACGGTCAGCCAGCGCCTGATCGTCATCCACCCCAAGTACCGCGATGACAAACCCCTGCTGGCACATGAGAGCACGCATCAGGCGCAGATGGCACGGGTCGGCACGCTTACCTTCTGGTGGCGCTACCTAACCAGCAAGGCATTCCGGCAGGCCAGCGAGGTCGAAGCCTACAAGGTGCAG
>DITX01000148.1 GCA_002422225.1 Gammaproteobacteria bacterium UBA6173 | reverse complement strand
TTGCCATGGCACTGCCAACACTGTGCTCGACTTACCGGGCGCAGACGCTGGAAAAATGACAAGCGCAGATGCCAACGGCTGTTTTCATTGCAGCGGCGTTTGCCAGAACCTGAAGTCACCCAGTCTGGTCAGCACGTCTCAACAGTCCCATTTTGTAGATAGTTCCGCTTTTTCGCGCCTGACCATGAACACAGTGGTCGGCATCTCTGATACACCCGTTCGCCCCCCTTGTCCGACGATCCCTTCTTGATCAAAGACTGTTTAAACAGATCCTGAAATCAAGATATCTTGTTGAAATTATTAGTTATTTAACAGTATGTGAAATTACATGCCGGATAGCGGGAATTTACTGATGTTCACAATCCGAACAGGCTTTCTGGGCCTGTTGGCATTGCTATTGACTGCATGCCAGACCCATAACTCGTTGGAGTTGCAGGAGAAATTTGTCCAATTTGAGCGCAGCTCACGGCTAGCCTTGCAACAAAATCTCGGCGACGAATTGCAGCTGAGGGAATCGTCCCAGGCATCAGCCAGCTTTGTTGTTATTGGAAAAAGAACAACAAAAGAACCAGGACGAATTGCCCCACACCAGATGGTAGATCGCAAAGGGGATACCGGTAGTCACACCACAAAGACTCACCACCATCATGACACGCGAGTAAAATGCCTGATCGCTGGCTGCTGCACCCAGCATACGCGGGAATTTTTTCTGTTCTTGTTTTGGCATTTTGTATAACCGGTATTGTCAATCGGCCACTGGAGTTCGCATCGTTACAAATTCCTCTGCCGCAGTAGGGTGAATACCCAAAGTAGCGTCAAAGTCTGCTTTTGTTGCACCCGCCTGTAAAGCTACCGCCATACCTTGCACAATTTCGGCAGCATCAGTCCCTGCCATATGCACCCCAACAACGCGATCTGTCACTGGGTCAACCAACATTTTCATCAGGGTAAATTCTGCTGCACCTGTCAGTGTGTGTTTGAGGGGGCGGAATTTATTTTTATAAACTTTCAAACTTGGGTATTGCGCCAGTGCCTGGGACTGGGTTAACCCAACAGTTGCAAGTTGTGGGTCACTAAACACTGCTGATGCTATCAGATCGTATGAGAATGCCGAGTGTTTGGATTCTCCACACTGCCCAAACAAACGTCGCGCCAGCAGCTGCCCTTGCGCCAGCGCCACTGGTGTCAAGGTAACGCGATTGATGACATCCCCAACCGCATAAATGCCCGGTACTGACGATTCATAAAACTCATTCACCTGCACTGCGCCACTGTCATCCAGTTTCACACCTAAGGCTTCAAGACCAAGATTACTGGTATTGGCGGTGCGTCCCGTTGCAAACAAAACAGTATCCACCGGCACGTGACGGCCATCATCCAGTGTTACCAACAAATCTGCATCTATCTCATTGCTTTTTATGTTTTTTTCAATTTTTATAATATTCGTTCTAAGGTAGATCTTACAGTACGATTGAATGGCATCAGTTACAAAGCTGGCGATTTCATGGTCAAAATCACCCAGTAGAATATTGCCACGATGCACAAGATGAACTTCAGAACCCAGGCCCGCAAACACCCCGGCTAATTCCGTTGCAATATACCCTCCCCCGACCACCATCGCGCGTTTGGGCTGCTCAGTTAATTCAAAAAAGCCATCCGAGTTGATCGCCAGCTCGATACCGGGCACATCAGGCAGGCTGGGTTTTCCGCCAGTGGCAATCAAAATATGGCGCGCTGTGATGTGTGTATCGCCGACGCGTAGACTATTCTGACCAGTCAACTCAGCTCGACCTTCTATGATCGTTATCCCGGCCGACCCAAGAATATTATGATAAATGCCATTTAATCTTTTGATTTCTTTATCTTTATTATCTTTCAGTTTTTGCCAGTCAAAGGCTGGAAGCTCATCGGTCACCCAACCATAAGCCTTTGCGTCACGCCATTGGTGGGCAAACTGGGCCGCATAGGTGTAGAGTTTTTTGGGTATACAACCTACGTTGACACAGGTGCCACCAAAAAAGCGCTGCTCAGCAATGGCCGTTCTTGCACCTAATGCCGCTGCTGTGCGCGCTGCACGAACCCCGCCGGAACCGGCACCAATGACAAAAAAATCAAAATCAAAATCAAAATCAACGTCGTGCATTCAGACCTCTGGTGAATCAATTAATGTCACAACTATAACGCTCGCCCAAGAAACAGAGAACCGTTTTCTATCGTGGCTAACAGAAAAAATAGAGATGAAGTCAGGACTTGCGTGACAGACATCAATTTCTTTGTGATAGCATAAAGTCCATCTTCGCTGACATGGTATTAGAGGCAACGCACATGTTAAGACGTACTTTTTTAGTTTATGTGCTACTCACCAGCTTTTTAGTTGCGCCCTTCAGTGTTGCCAATACCGTCTCTGGCAGCAATGGCGTGGTGAGTTCGCGCTCTCAAATTGCCTCCGATGTGGGAGTCGAAATATTAAAACAAGGCGGAAACGCTGTTGATGCCGCTGTTGCGGTTGGTTTTGCATTGGCGGTGACTTACCCATCGGCCGGCAATATTGGTGGTGGTGGTTTTATGGTCATTCGCCTTGATGATGGCACTGTTGTCACTCAGGATCATCGCGAGAAGGCACCGGGCAGCGCATTTCCCGACATGTTTCTGGACGATGCCGGTAATGTAGACCGACGCAAGTCCTTGTACAGTGCACAGGCCGCTGGCGTTCCGGGCAGTGTGGCAGGTTTGCTGGATGCCTTGGAAAAGTATGGCACCATGACCCGTCAACAAGTTATCGCTCCAGCGATTAAACTCGCTGAGGAAGGATTTCCGCTGAACGAAGATCTCGCCGGCGACTTTGAGCGCGTGATGAACAGCATGCGCGATTACCCCGCGTCCATGGCTGTATTCAGCAATAATGGCCAAGCCTGGCAAGTGGGCGACATCTGGGTACAGAAAGATCTTGCAGAGACGCTGAAGCGCATTTCTACAGAGGGCCGTGATGGATTTTACAAAGGTAAAACCGCTGAACTGCTGGCAAATGAAATGATTCGCCTTGACGGCATGATCACGCTGGAAGACCTTGCCAACTATCAACCGGTATGGCGTGACCCAATCAAAGGCAGCTATCGCGGATACGATATCTGGTCCATGCCACCACCTTCCTCTGGCGGCGCATTGGTTGTTCAAATGTTGAATATGTTAGAAGCCTATGATGTAAAAAGCATGGGCTGGGGTAGCGCGGAAGTGATTCACCTGATGGTCGAAGCGCAGCGTCGTGCTTATGCGGATCGCGCAGGGCATATGGGCGATCCGGATTTTTACCCCGTACCCTTAGCGATGTTGACAGATAAAGAGTATGCAAAAACCCGCTTCCTCGATTTTAATCCGGAGCAAGCCTCGCGCAGCGAAGATATAGGTGCCGGCAGCTGGCCATTGGAAAGTCTGGAGACCACACACTTTTCTGTCATGGACAAAAATGGCGTTTCTGTAGCAGTCACCACGACATTGAACCTTGGCTATGGCAACCGGATTGTGGTACCTGGTGCGGGGTTTTTGCTCAACAATGAGATGGATGACTTCTCCGCCAAGCCTAATGAGCCCAATGCTTATGGCTTGCTGGGCGATGAAGCCAACAAGATCGAGCCTGGCAAACGGATGTTGAGCTCAATGACTCCAACAATTGTCACTCGTAATGGTCAGCCGGTGCTGGTGACTGGTTCCCCGGGCGGATCAACCATTATCAACACCGTGTTCCAGGTAATTCTGAATGTGTTGGATCATGAAATGTCGATTGAAGATGCTGTGGCCAGCCCCCGAATTCATCATCAATGGCAGCCAGACATGGTTCGCATAGAGCCCGGTGCGCTGCTTGAAGGTGCAGAAGAAAAGCTGACATCTATGGGGCATCGCGAACTGGCGCCCATGGGTTATGGGCTGGGCGACGCCAACTCAATTCTGCAGAGAGATGGCGTAATGCATGGCAGCTCCGATCCACGCAGTGTTGGTGGCGCATCTGCATTCTGATCAAGCTCAAACTGCAGATTGTGTTGACGTCTGTATTGTCGGCGCAGGCGTAGTGGGTTTAGCACTGGCCAGAGCACTGGCCAGTGTATTGCCAGAGCGCGACATAGTACTGCTGGAACAACATGGCCAGGTTGGCATGGAAACCAGCAGCCACAATAGCGAAGTCATCCATGCAGGCATCTACTACGCACCTGGCAGTCTCAAGGCACTGTGTTGCGTGCAGGGCAGAGAACTGCTGTATGACTACTGCCATAGCATGGATATTCCCTTCCGGCGCATCGGCAAGCTGATTGTTGCTAACTTTGATGAACAGCACCGGCTGGAGGACATACTTGTCCGCGCCAGAATGAACGGCGTCAATTCCTTGCAGCTACTGGACGCTGCGCAGATCAGAGCGCTGGAACCCAATGTACAAGCCGACCTGGCACTTTGGTCTCCCGATACTGGCATCATCGACAGCCACAGCTATATGCAGCATTTGCTGCGCGAAGCGCAGGCAAAAGGCGTGATGCTGGCTATTCAAACGTCTCTGGTGCATACCAGCGTCAAACCCGGGTCAGGCGGATTTGATTTGACGCTGCAATCTGTGGGACAAACGATAAAGCTTGTGAGTCGTGTACTGATCAACTGTGCCGGTCTTCATGCGGCCCATGTGGCCCGCTCGATTGAGGGGTTATCCAGCAGCCATGTGCCTCAGATACAGTTTCTTAAAGGCAACTATCTGAGGCTGTCCGGAAAAAGCCCATTTTCTCATTTGATCTATCCTGTACCCGATCTGGCACACCGGGGTCTGGGCATCCATGCCACATTGGACTTGGGGGGGCAATGTCGGTTTGGCCCGGATATCGAACCGGTTAGCAGCCTGGATCTGGCAGTAGATAGTTCACGTATCCCCTTGTTTTCAAGAGAGATCAAGCGCTATTTTCCCGGGCTCAATGAAAAAAAACTGTCTGTCGATTACGCCGGCATCAGGCCACGGCTGCTCACAAATGACGGTAGCGCCGCCGACTTTATGATTCAGAATGCCTCCACACATGCAATCTCTGGGCTTTGGCAATTGTTTGGTATCGAGTCTCCCGGCCTGACTGCCAGTCTTGCATTGGCTGAACTGGTGGCCAGGCAAATCAAGGATTCGGCGATAATTTAGTTACTGATACTGCATTTGCAAATTTGTGATGCTTGCGAACACCTCAGTACTGCCATCTGTTTTTAACAACAACACATCATACGGATCCAGCCTGTCCCCTGCTTCCATGCCTGGACTGCCCAGTGGCATGCCTGGCACCGCAAGCCCAAGACTGTCAGCAGGTTTTGCAGCCAGATACTGATGAATCAGGTAGGCAGGTACGTGTCCTTCAAACACACTGCCATCGGCGGCAACCGCCGTGTGGCAGGAGTGGTAGCGTAGATTAATGCCGAGCCTGAGTTTTTCGAGCGTCAACTCATCGTTGTCACGATGATGCACAGTAAACGCAAAACCACGCTCTTGCGCGTGTTCTTGCCAGATACCGCAGCAGCCACACGTGGGACTCTTGTACAGGTCCATCTGGGCCACACTTTGCGCGGAAGCGACAGATTCCGCAGAATCATTAGAGCACGAGACCAATACAAACATGGCTATCAGCACAGCTGCCGATGTCTTAATCCAAGGTGAAAAAAATGAATGTATATTGAACATATCTATCCTCCAGTATCCGGTAAAACCCCGATCAACTATGTTTGAGGCATCATTGTAGCTCAGCGCAAGGCTTAAAGTGTATGACTGCCGGCTCTGTTGTGAATATCCACTTGAGCAAGACATGATTCAATTGTTTGCGCCAACTCGCTGTTCTCCTTATCAAAGTGCAATCCAAAACCGCTTACTTGCCCATCACTGCTATGCGGGGGCGTTATCCAACAGACCTGAGCTCCTCCTGCAGCGAACTTTTGATCGGGCCCCAAGCGCAGTACGAGGAACACTCTGTCGCCTAGTCCTCGAAGTTGCCCAGAGGGTATAAACACGCCTTTACGATCCAGAAAGGGCATGTAGCATGCTGACAGCACATCTATTGATGTAATTGCGATTTTGATAAGCGCTGCTGCGGATGATTCAGTTTTAGAAGGCAACATAAATCGGGACTCTCCTTGTCCAGGTAAACCTGTCTTCGTCAGCCTGACCTTGCCAGGACGGCTGAATACTCCGCGAAAACATACTCAAGTGCTAATAGCTCATTTGGATTGGCGGTGCCACTTAATTGTCTAATGACAGGCACCAGTTTTTGTTGAAAAGCCAAACGAACCTTAACAGCCTCTGTATTATTTTCCTTTGATAACGCCAGACAGGCGTGTGTATTAATCTCTTGTAAACAGTGTATAGCACGCATCGCAGGCTGGGTGCTGACCGATTTTGCGATCTCGATAGGGGAAATTTTGCCGTGCTGCAATGCCAGCAAGTTCTGCTCAAGCACAGACCGCCATGCTGGAATTCCCTGCTCCAATAAATACAGCGCTTGCAGTGGTCTGCCGGGCGCCAGTTGCAAGGCTGCTTGTAATTGCTCAGGCGCTGCGCTGCTATGGTCGGTCAGCCATTGCATTGCCTGCAGATCGCTTGCGGTATCGAGTACCAGCGGCTGGCAACGACTTCGTATGGTAGGTAACAGGCTTGCCCCTGGTTCTGCAACCAGCATAAACAAGGTCTTTCCGGGAGGTTCTTCCAGACTCTTCAGCAATGAATTTGCTGCTGCAATACCAAGCCCTTCAGCAGGCTGCACAATAATCAATTTCGTGGCATCTGCCTGATTCGCCGTTTGAGCGACAAATTGTATGGCTCGCCTGACCTGCTCGATTTTGATGCTTTTGCTGGTTTCCTCTGGCGCCAGTACCATCACATCCGGATGGTTGCCACTGTCATACAACAAACACTGTTTGCAATGTCCGCAGGGACGATCAGCATCGGAATGACATATCAGATAACCACAAAAAGCATCTGCAAATTGACGTCGACCGCTGCCAGAGGGTCCCGTCAACAACAATGCGTGTGGCAAGCGATTGGATTGCACCATCAAAGTCAGTTGAGACCAGGCATTTTGGTGCCAAGGCAATATGTGGGTGCTCATACGGCCAGCCTTCGAGACATAAACGCCTCTATGCCTGATTGGATCTGGCGTTGAACCTGATCAAGACTCTGTCCGGCATCGATGAGCAGATAGCGTGTCGGGTCCTGACGGGCACGCTCTTGGTAAGCCGCCCGGACTCGACGAAAAAACGCCAGGGTTTCCTGTTCAAAACGATCAGGTTCACCGCGCTGCCGAGCCCGTTGCAGCCCAAGCTCGGGCTCTATATCCAGAATGAGCACCAGATCAGGTCGCAGATCTGCCTGCACCAGGTTTTCGAGATTGTTGATCGCAGCTTTATCCAGCAGGCGACCACCGCCCTGATAGGCATAGGTTGCGTCAGTGAATCGATCACACAGCACCCACTGCCCAGCATTGAGTGCCGGTACAATTTTTCGCGCCAGATGCTGAGCGCGTGCAGCAAAAATAAGCAACAACTCTGTCAGCTCAGCCATCGGTTCTTCCCGGGGTTCTAACAGTAACACTCTGATTTCTTCTGACAGATTTGTGCCACCAGGCTCGCGGGACATCAAGGGTTCAATTCCATAGGCATTAAGGCACTGTCGAATCCACGCGATATTGGTTGTTTTTCCAACACCTTCGGTCCCCTCAACCGTGATAAAACACCCCTTGCGGTGCTGATCGAGCCGATTACTCATTGCTATTCCTCAAGTACCTGCGCACCGCTGCATTGTGTTCCTGCAAGGTGTCTGAAAACTGGTGACTACCATCACCACGTGAAACAAAATATAAGGCTGTCCCTGGATTGGGATTCAGGCTGGCTCTGATCGAGTCGCGACCACTGATGGCAATGGGTGTCGGGGGCAATCCATCAATACGATAAGTATTCCACGGTGTTGTTGTATCAATGTCGGACCGGCGAATTACACCACTATAGGCACTGCTCATGCCATAGATAATTGTTGGATCAGACTGCAGGCGCATACCTTGCTGCAATCGCCTCACAAAAACACCTGCAATGTCGGCTTTTTCAGCTTGATACCCGGATTCCTTTTCTATGATGGATGCCATGATCAGTGCCTGCCAAGGCGAATCATAAGGCAACCCCTGCTCCCTCGCCTGCCACTCTGCCTCCAGCACCTCAAGCAGTCGGGAGTGAGCACGTTTTAGAATGGCTTCATCTGTGGTGTTACGGGTGAAAAAGTAGGTATCCGGAAACAAATTGCCTTCCAGAGCAGGAAACGGCGACTGCAGAATTGCCATGATTTCTTCATCAGTCTTATCGTTCAGCGTGACCAGTACACTCTCTTGTGTCCACAGATGCTCCAGTGACTGGCGAACGGTCCACCCTTCCACCAAGGTGACCGGATATTGAACATTTCGACCCGACATCAGCAAGCTCATCAATGACACGGGTGTCAGTCCGGGCGTTAACTCATACTCACCAGAGCGTATCAGCCTGTCTATCCCCTGCCAACGTGCCCAAAGCACCAGCACCCGAGACCAATTCAGGATTCCGTCGTTCTCCAGGCGCCGAGTGATCTGGGTCAGAGAACTGCCCGGTTTAATCATAACAACCTGAGGTTCATTCAGGAAAATGGGTGTTTCGAGGTATTGTTTGACCGCGTAGAACACCAGTGCACCACCAAGTGCGACTGGCATCAACAAAAACAAGACGATCCTGACCCAGTATTTACGTACAAAACTGACCGCAGTGTTCAGCATGGATTGTCAGCCACGTTGGAGAGGATAGTCTTTGAGTAAGCGTTGCTGTGCACGCCGCGCCATGTCAGTGCAGGCAAACTCAAATTGAGTTTGTGTCTTATTCGAGGAATCGACCTCTAGCAACGTCATGACCGGCCACACCCCAAATACGCTGTTACACACAAAAACTTCCGAACACTGTTTGATTTCTTGTTGATGAATGTGCCTGATTACAACACTAATTCCCATGGAATCAAACAATTCAATCAAGCGATTACGTAACACGCCTTCAACACCTGCACGTGTCAGATCAGGTGTGCAGAGCTGATTGTTGATGACAACAAACACATTACTGCGTGTGCCTTCAACCAGGTGCGAGTCAACATCCAGCATGAAGCCCTCTCGCACCTCAGGAAATACAGAATTTACTTGTGATAATTCATAACTGGCCAACACCTGATCCAGTCGATTCAGGTGTTTGAGACCAGCAGTCACGGGGTTGACTGACAGAGGATGGCGGCAAATAACGGCATCAATGCCATCACACGCATTTGTAGTGATATCTGCCGGCAGTGCATGCCATTGCAGAATCAGGGTGGGATGAGTTGATATTGGAGGCGAGTACCCTCGCCCACCGGCGCCACGGGTGACAATAATTTTCAGAATACAGTCAGCGGAGGGCGCATGCTGCGTCAGGTCTGCGTCCAGACAATCCAGCTCAGTGGCATCAAACGAAATAGCGAGCCTGGCGCAACCTGACATCAGGCGTTGCCGATGTTGCTGCCAGAACAGCAAGCGGCCATGGCGGCAACGTACTGTTTCAAACAGCCCATCACCATAGAGGAATCCACGATCCTGACTGGAAACAGACTCTGAAAAGGCAGGAGAAAGAATCGGGTGCGGAGCCAAGCTCGTGGCTCCTTGGTCAGTCAAACCGTTTAAAAATCAGCGAACCGTTTGTACCACCAAATCCAAAGGAATTGCTGAGCACAGCAGTCAATTGCGCGTCTCTGCTTCCCCCCGGTACGTAGTCGAGATCGCACTGTGTGTCGGGCTCGTTCAGATTGATGGTGGGTGTAATCACCTGGTCGTGAAGCGACATCACACACACAATGGCTTCAACGGCGCCGGCGGCACCCAACAAATGCCCAAGCATGGATTTGGTAGAGCTCACCGGCAGGCGATAAGCATAATCACCAAAAACTGTTTTGATCGCCTGAGTTTCAGCGATATCGCCTGCGATGGTCGATGTGCCATGCGCATTAATGTAATGAATATCGGTGGGATTCAAACCTGCACTGAACAGTGCATTTTTCATACAGGCTGCTGCCCCGCGACCATTTTCGGACGGCGATGTCATATGGAAGGCATCTGCGCTCATACCAAATCCCGCAAGCTCTGCATAGATTTTTGCGCCGCGTTGACGTGCGTGCTCATATTCTTCAAGCACCATAATGCCTGCCCCATCACTTAGCACAAAACCATCCCGGTCTTTATCCCAGGGACGACTGGCCGCTTGTGGATCATCGTTCCGGGTAGAGAGCGCCCTGGCAGCACAGAAACCGCCCAGACCCACGGGTGACGTTGCCATTTCGGCACCACCAGCCAACATCAGATCAGCTTGTCCCATCGCAATCATCTGGGCCGCAAGTCCAATATTATGCGTTCCCGTGGTGCATGCGGTAGTGACTGCAATATTAGGCCCTTGCAGGTTAAACCTGATAGATAAAGTGCCGCCCAGCATATTGATGATTGAACCAGGGACAAAAAACGGAGACACCTTGCGAGGGCCGCTGGCTCTGATCAATTCAGAGTTGATTTCAATTGCCGTAATACCGCCAATGCCGGAACCAATGGCTGCGCCAAATCTGGTGGGATCAAATGCGTTCTCGCTATCAAGACCCGCGTCTTGCATGGCTTGCGCCCCTGCGGCAACGCCATACAGAATGAACACATCCATGCGCTTGGCGTCTTTAGCCGGCATGTAGAGTTCACTATCGAAATTCTTGATGGACCCGCCAAATCGGGTACTAAAAGCAGATGTATCAAATTGCTCAAGAATATTGATACCGCTTTTAGCCTCTTTGAGGGCATTCCACGATGTCCTGACATCATTTCCCAAGGGGGAAACCATACCAAGACCGGTAATCACTACTCGCCTGCCATTCAACTCGCATCTCTCCACAGAATAAACAAAAGCTACTCCAAGTAACTGCCCGGAGTAGCTTCTATTTGTATCAATCCTATAAGCGGAATGCTGTTACAGGTGCTGGTTAATGTAATCTATCGCCAGCTGTACAGTGGTGATCTTTTCAGCGTCTTCGTCTGGAATCTCAGTCTCGAACTCTTCTTCAAGAGCCATGACCAATTCTACAGTGTCCAAAGAATCAGCGCCGAGATCTTCCACGAATGAAGATGACAGTTTTACATCTTCTTCTTTTACGCCAAGCTGCTCGCAGACAATTTTCTTCACTCGTTCTTCAATGCTGCTCATAACTCTTATTAGCTCCTAGTACCAATGTTTGTCACACATTCCGATTAATTGGTTATTTTTTGACCAACTGAATTAATCTGAAACGCAAGTTTACATGTATTTTATAGCGCTTGTAATCTTTAACTGGAAAATAAATATCTTGACCAACAAAAACCTAATAGCTATCAAACAATTACCACTCACTTCTTACCTGACACACGATCAAATTTCATGTGCTTTTGGCTTATTCAAGCCATATACATACCACCATTTACATGTATCGTTTCGCCAGTAATGTATCCTCCGGCGTCTGATGCAAGAAAACCTGCAAGCGCTCCGATTTCCTCAGGTTTTCCAAATCGGGCAAGTGGAATTTGCACCAACATCGTTTCGACTTGTTTTTCTGTCAATGCACGTGTCATGTCAGTATCAATAAACCCGGGTGCAATTGCATTGACCGTGATACCACGCGAGCCAATTTCACGCGCCAGTGAACGGGAAAAACCTTCAACCGCTGCCTTGGATGCGGCGTAATTGGTCTGGCCTGGATTGCCGCTTGATGCAACCACTGAACTGATATTGATAATCCGTCCCCAGCGCGCCTTGGTCATTGCTTTGACTGAACTTCGGCATATCCGATACAAAGACGTGAGATTGGTGTTCATGACACTTTCCCACTCCTCAGCCTTCATGCGCATCAACAGATTGTCACGCGTAATGCCAGCATTGTTTACCAGCACTAGCGGAGCGGCACCTAATTCCTGTTCAATTCTGGCCAACACGGCATCAACTGCTTCCGTTGATCCAACATCCAGACAAAAGCCTGATCCTTTGATTCCAGATTTCGCAAAAAATTCCGTGATTGCCGTCGCACCAGATTCACTGGTCGCTGTGCCAGCAACGGTAGCACCCATTTTCCCAAGCTCCAGAGCGATTGCACGGCCTATGCCGCGGCTTGCACCCGTCACCAGTGCCACTTTTCCAGTCAAACTCATTATTTTTCACTCCTGACTCACGTGTCATTCAAGCACATTTAAATTGCAGTCGTTGGACTTTTTATCAGACGCGACCACTGATATGCGCCAAAGCGTCTATCAGGGCATCGGGCGATTCAGTGCTGAACACCTCAATCTCAGGCTGCACTCGTTTGATCAATCCACCAAGCACTTTACCTGGACCGCATTCAACAAGTTTGCCAATACCAAAATCGTACATACAGTAGACGCTGTCCACCCATTGCACGGGCATATACAACTGTTTAAGCAGATTTTCTCGAATGTCGCCCGGCTCTTTGACGGCTCTGCCGTGGATATTCTGTACTATCGCAATGGATGGGCGTTTAAATTCTACATTCGCCAGGTCTTTTGCCAATTGATCTGCCGCAGGTTTCATCAATGCGCAGTGAGAAGGCACGCTGACATTCAAGGGTAATGCACGCTTTGCACCGGCTTCTTTGAGCGCAAGCATTGCCCGTTCAACCGCCATCTTGTCACCAGCAATCACTGTTTGACCTGGCGAATTGAAGTTGGCTGCGGAAACCATGCCTTCACCCGCTATCGCCCGGCAAATTTCATCAATCTTGTGATCATCCATACCGATAATCGCGGCCATTGCTCCAGTGCCTGATGGAACGGCCTGTTGCATGTATTGACCACGTTTATGAACCAAACGCACGGCATCATCTAGTTCTAGCACCCCAGCACAGACAAGCGCAGAATACTCGCCTAGACTATGACCAGCCAACATTTCAGGCAACTCACCTTGCAACTGCTGCCATACACGCCAAATCGCAACGGAAGCGACCAGCAACGCCGGCTGGGTAATATGCGTCTGGTCGAGCAAACCATCGGTGTTTGTCTGGGTTATTGACCATAAATCCACTCCCAGCGCACCTGATGCCTCTGAAAATGTTTCCTGTATTACCGGATACACAACTGCAAGCTCGCCGAGCATGCCAACTTTCTGGGAACCTTGCCCCGGAAAAACAAATCCAAATTTTTGCATAAATCACTCTCGTTCTGTTATTGGGTACTAACCAACAAAGTGTTCGATGGGGATTTGCATGCGTTTTGCAATCAAATCCGGGACATCAAATTCAAGCTGACGCAGAGCATGCTCGATGGCTTGCTCAAAGCCTGCCCTGTCTGAATTTCCATGACTTTTTACAATAACACCCTGCACGCCAATTAACGTTGCGCCATTGTAGCGCGAGGGCTTTAAGGCTCGACGCACATCCCTCAAAAAGGGTTTCATCCAAAAGGCAAAGACGCGGTAATACCAGCGCTTGCGGATACTTTGGTGAATCAAATTCTGAATGACTTTAACGGCACCGGCACTTGTTTTAATGGTGACATTCCCGGTAAACCCATCACATACAATCACATCTGCCAGTCCATCAAAAATCTGATTACCTTCAATAAATCCAACATACTCAAATTCTTTGCAGGCAGCGAGTAGTACTGAGGCTTCGCGAATTTCTACTTTGCCCTTATGCGCTTCAGTACCCACATTCAACAATGCCACGCGCGCACGCGTTTTCTCGGCCAATGAACTCACCAGAACACTGCCCATCATAGCGAATTGAAACAATTGATTGGCCGTACACTCTATGTTTGCGCCAACATCAAGCAAATAAGTAAAACCACCTGCTCGGGAGGCAGGCAATATGGCCATGATGGCAGGCTTCTCGACGCCAGGAATATTTTTTAGCAGATGCCGCGCCGTTAACATCAACGCGCCAGTATTCCCTGCGCTAATGCATGCATGGGCTGATCTGGAGCGCACTTGCTCGACCGCTAGAAATAAAGACGAGTCTCTACCACTGCGCAGAATAGTATCCGGGCGTGCTTCGCTGGTAAAAACTAAAGAGGTATGCAAAATCTCCAGCCGGGAAAGTACTGAGGCAGAGAGATCATTCAAGTACAACTTGATCTGGGATTCATCACCAACAAGCAGCAATCTGACAGTGAGGTGCCGGCGCAAAATTGACAGGCAGGCCGGCACTGTCACAGAGGGGCCGGAATCGCCCCCCATTACATCAATGGCGATGCACCGGACGTCAGTCAAACTTATTCGTCGCCGAGATTCAGTACTTTTTTGCCCTTGTAAAAACCATCAGCGGTCACGTGGTGACGACGGTGTACTTCACCGGTGGTCTTATCAACTGACAGCGTAGGGCCAGTCAATGCATCATGACTTCTGCGCTGGTCGCGACGGGCGCGGGATTTTTTGTTCTGTTGAACGGCCATGCTATGTACTCCTGTTAATAATCTCTAAATTTTTAATCGCTCAAGGCATGATTTGCTATCAATCAGACCTTGATCTTAGCCCTGCCAGAACGGCAAATGGATTTTTCCGGGCCGTTTCAGATTCAATTTGGTTCTTTACTGTCTCGTCCTGCGCACTATTCACATCGATGCAACGAATGTGCATTGATACAATCGGCATTGCCAGAATCAGCTGCTCTTCAATAATGTCTGCGGGAGATAACATTTCATCTTCACCACAAAACCATGGATCAAGGTTAACCGGCAACGCTTTTGATTGAGCATCAGTGCTGACCAATACCAGATCAATTTTATCTTCAAGTTGCAGCTTCATTGGCTGCAAACAACGCTGACAGGTCACGTTGACTTCTGCACTCGCACTACCGCGAATCCTGAGCCGGCGCTCCATATCAACTTCAAACAACAGACTTGCAGACACCGTTCCGTCCTCATCCAGCAAGCTCTCACCGAGTCGCTTTAATGAGGCTACTGGCAACTGGCCATTGACTTGCAACCTCTGCCTGAATACCTTTTGGGGATCCAGTGTAAGAGGAAGTGAAGCCTTAAGGATGGGGGTCTCTGCCATAGGCGCGCAATTCTAGGGGCACAAAGCCTTTATGTCAAAAAAATATATGGTTTTTGCCTATTTTCCGGGTTCTTACGCACGATTTTACGCACTCAACGTATCAATCAGTGACTGCATGGTAGCCGGCATCGGCGCTACAAACTCTTTTCGCGCACCACTGACCGGATGAGTGAACTGTAACGACGCAGAATGCAGACATAAAAATCGGATCGCGTTTAATGGCCCCGGTTTATTGTGTGTATAACGCGTATCCCCCACCACTGGATGGCCTGCTGACTGAGTATGCACTCTGATCTGGTGTGTACGTCCTGTAATCAAGGTAGCTTCCAATAGACTTGCACCATCAAGCATCTGCCGCAGCTCAAACAAGGTTATTGACGGTTTGCCCGTTTCATCAATTGTAGAGTAACTTTCAGCATCACTTGGGTGGTGCTTCAACAAGGGTGCATCAATACGTATTGTCTGTTTCGGCCACTGCCCGTGAACGAGTACCAGATACTTTTTCTCCACGTGCCCTGCTTTCATTTCATTTTGCAGAAATTTCAGCGCCTTGCCCGTTTTTGCCACCAACAGACAACCTGATGTTTCTTTGTCAAGCCGATGCACTAACTCTCGATAAGCGTCACTGCCCGCCATGAATCTGAGCGCCTCAATGAGACCTGCTTTAATACCTGAACCGCCATGCACGGCAAGCCCAGAGGGTTTGTTCAGCACCATCAAATGCTCATCTTCGTAAATGATAGATTCATTCAAGCGCTCAACAAGTCCTGCGCTTGGTGCAGCCTGCGCTTCTTGTTCCGCCAGTCGCAAAGGTGCAACACGCACCACATCAGACTCATTGAGTCGCTGATCAGGCTTACAACGCTTTTTATTTACCCGAATTTCACCTTTTCGGATCAGTCGATACAAATGCGATTTAGGCAGTCCTTTTAAGCGCGACATCAGGAAATTATCCAGCCGCTGACCATCTGAATGAGCTGTTACATCAAGCAGTTGCACACCCGTGTTGGCGCTTTGAACTGGCATTAAATCTGTCTGGAGCGGACTGCTCATAAAGGTAATCACCTGATTGTCATCGGCAGCCAGTATAGCATCGCCGGCACATGGATACGGCAGCCTGATGCTGATTGGTGTAAAATCCGCCCAGTTTTTGCTATCCCATCTGGAGTTTGCCATGCTGACAATCAAAGAATCCCTGGAAAAGGTCGTTACTGAGGCGCTGATAGAGGTCTGTGGCATCAAAGATGCCAAAGCACAGGTGATTTATGCCTCACGACCCGAGTTTGGAGATTACCAGGCAAACGGCGTGATGGCCGTGGCACGTCAACTTCGCCAAAACCCTCGGGATCTTGCTGCTCAGGTTGTTGACAAGCTGGCCGGGAATACTTTGGTAACGCGAGCAGAAGTTGCTGGCCCAGGTTTTATCAATATTTTTTTGAATACTGAGATGTTGGCCGACAGAGCCAATGCGTGCCTCGCCGATCACACTGCACTCATCATCCCCAGTTCACGTCCGCAAACAATTGTGGTGGATTATTCCAGCCCAAATCTTGCAAAGGAAATGCACGTTGGCCACCTGCGCGGCACCATTATCGGGGATTCGATTGTGCGTATCCTGGAAGCGTTGGGGCATTGCGTGATCCGTCAGAACCATGTTGGCGACTGGGGCACTCAATTTGGCATGTTGATCGCCCACATGAACTCACTGAGCAACGATGAAAAAGCGCTATCCAGCAACCTTGCGGATCTGGAAGGTTTCTACCGCGCAGCCAAACAACGCTTTGATGCCGAGCCTGAATTTGCTGATCTGGCCAGATCTTATGTGGTCAAGCTACAGCAAGGTGATGCAGATTGTCTGACTGCATGGCAACGTTTTATTGATGAGTCTCTTAGGCACTGCGAAGACGTATATGCCCTGTTATCTATCGGGCTAAAGCGTAGCGACTTGCGCGCAGAAAGCTTTTATAACAAAGAGTTGCCAAACATAGTTAATGCGCTTTCCGAAAAAGACCTGCTCAGTGAGTCAGAAGGTGCACAATGCGTGTTTTTGGATGAATTCAAAGGTAAAGATGGCAATCCCTTACCGGTGATCATTCAGAAGCGAGACGGCGGCTATTTGTACGCCAGTACCGATCTGGCGGCTATTCGCTACCGCTCTGACAACCTGGGCGCTGACCGGGTCTTGTACGTCGTTGACGCCCGTCAGAGTTTGCATTTCCAACAGGTGTTTGCTGTCGCCAGAGCGGCCGATTTTGTTCGACAAAGTTGCAAACTCGAGCATATCGCCTACGGCACCATGATGGGCGAAGATGGAAAACCCTTTAAAACGCGCAGTGGCGATACAGTCAAACTGCGCGAGTTACTTGATGAAGCTGTGGCGCGCGCCAGAGATCTGGTCGCGGAGAAGAATCCTGATTTGTCTGATACCGAAAAAGCCCTGATCGCCAGTACCGTGGGTATTGCATCTGTAAAGTATTCTGACCTGTCAAAGAATCGCACCAGTGACTATGTGTTTGACTGGTCAAGCATGTTGTCATTTGAAGGCAATACTGCACCATACCTGCTTTACGCCTACGCTCGTATACAGAGTGTTTTGCGACGTCTGGAAGAGGAATCAGTGACACCAGGCGAGCATGTTTATCTGGTTAAACCTGAAGAACGCGCCTTAGCGGTAAAAATACTGCAGTTTGCAGAACTGGTTCAACAACTTGGAGACGACTGCTTCCCGAATCAATTGTGCCTGTACCTGTATGAGTTATCGGGTCTGTTCATGAAGTTTTATGAAAGTTGCCCGATTCTGAAGTCGGACTCAGAAACACGTAAAAGCCGCCTGGCACTGGCGAACCTGACGGCTATCACGCTGAAAAAGGGTTTAAACCTACTGGGCATCGAGCCGCTGCAACGTATGTAACAGCGGTTCGATGGCCAAGCTGCCTGCTGTCTGTCAGTTGCACAACTCGAGCAACAATTTGTTCAGTTGTCGGCTGAATCGGGCAGGATCCTCCAGCTCATGACCCTCTGCCAGACTTGCCTGATCAAACAACAGCGAAATCAGGTCACCAAAACGCTCTTCATCAGGCTCGTGCTCCAGCTTATTGATCAATGGGTGCGTCGGATTCAGCTCAAATATTGGTTTGGTCTCAGGTACAGCCTGACCAGAGGCCTGCATGATTCGGCGCATTTGTGCGCCCATATCATCTTCGTCTAGTGCCAGACATGCCGGTGAGTCAGTCAGTCGATGACTGACCCGGGTTTCTTTGATGCGATCGCCAAGACTGGATTTGACACGATCAAGCAAGGGCTTCATCGATTGCTCGCGTTTTTCTTGCTCTACTTTCTCGGCTTCATCATCCAAGTCACCAAGATCCAACTCGCCTCTGGTAATGTCTTGTAAGGATTTGCCATCAAACTCGTGCAAATGGCTCATCAACCATTCGTCGATGCGGTCTGACAGCAGCAGCACCTCAATGCCTTTCTTTCGGAAAATTTCGAGGTGCGGGCTATTACGTGCTGCTTTGGCAGAATCTGCAATCAAGTAGTAAATCTTACCCTGCTCGGCCTGCATTCTGGCCACGTAATCCTCAAGCGTTTGATCTTGCCCCTGACTGGATTCATGTGTGCTGGCAAACATCAACAGTTTGGCTATTGTTTCTCGATTGGAAAAATCTTCACCTGGCCCCTCTTTCAATACTTGACCAAACTCTGCCCAGAACTTTGAGTATTTGTCTTTATCATCTGATTTAAGTTTGCCAAGCATATCCAAAGCGCGTTTGGTTAAAGCACTGCGCATCGAATCTACAGCAGGATCCTTCTGGAGAATTTCGCGCGAAACGTTTAATGAGATGTCGTTGGAGTCAACCACACCTTTTATAAAACGCAGGTACAAAGGCAAAAACTGCTCAGCCTGATCCATGATAAATACGCGCTGCACATAGAGCTTCAAGCCGCGCACACCATCGCGGTTCCACAAATCAAATGGCGCACGACCAGGGATATACAAAAGGCTGGTGTACTCCAGTTTGCCTTCAACTTTGTTGTGACTCCAGCTCAGCGGCTTTTCATAGTCATGCGAGATATGTTTATAAAATTCGACGTATTCATCTTCCTGCACGTCAGTGCGCGGGCGTGTCCACAAGGCCTTGGCAGAGTTGACTGCCTCAAACTCCGGCGCCGCTTCTTGTTTGTTGTCGTCAGCGTCTGCTGAAAAGTCCTGCTTGGGCAGCAGCACGGGAATCGCAATATGATCAGCGTATTTTTTGACAATCTGTTTCAATCGAAAAGCATCTGCAAACTCGATGTTCTCAGGGCGTAGCTTCAAAATCACCGTTGTGCCTCTGCTGGCTTTTTCAACAGTTTCTACCGTGTAATCAGCCTCACCCTGCGAAACCCAATGAACAGCATTAGCCGCGTCTTCACCCGCTTTTCTTGTCAGCACTTCCACTTCTGACGCCACAATAAATGCAGAGTAGAAACCCACACCAAACTGGCCGATCAGCTGAGAGTCCTTTTTCTGATCGCCACTTAAATTATTAAGGAACTGTGCCGTACCGGAACGCGCAATCGTGCCGAGATTGCTGATCACCTCATCACGTGTCATACCAATACCATTATCGGAAATTGTGATGGTGCCAGCCTCTTTATCAAAACTGATAAGCACTTTTAAATCCGCATCATTTTCAAACAACTCTGGTTTTGACAGCGCTTCAAAACGTAATTTGTCTGCCGCATCTGATGCATTCGAAATCAATTCACGCAGGAATACTTCCTTGTTGCTGTAAAGCGAGTGAATCATCAATTGCAGCAGCTGTTTGGCCTCGGTTTCAAAGCCTCTGGTTTCCTTTTTAATGTCTGTTGTCATACAAATAACCCCTGCAGATAGTTCTGGCAAATGCATAAAAAAACCCGGTGAACCTTTCGGTTACCGGGCTTTTATGGGGACATACTCCAACTTTTTCAAGCCGGCAGTATGAATACTCTATCGAGGGCGGTAGTAAGCAATCGATTCCTGTTTGCGTGCTTGCAATGCCGCATGGCGATCTCTGGAACTACGAACGAAAGTGACAAATTGCGCGGCATTGTTCTGACCCGCAGTTTGTGCACTTTCAGCTGCGGCCAGCGCTTCATCAAAGCGGTCCAGCTCGACCAAAGCACGTGCCAGTGACAATTGCACTTCGCCACGATTTTCCAGACCACCACGCTCAAGTGCTGTCTGCATCGCGGTTGCCGCATTGGCATAATCACGATTCATAAGGTACACGTAACCGAGGTAGTCCCAAGATTCGCCGTCATTTGCCAATTCAGTCAAGCGTTTGGCAGGCTCAAGTGCTTGTTCAAACTCACTAGCCATGATGTACATCTGAGTCAGTCGACGTAGATTAGTATCATTTTGTTCAACAACACCTTTCTCGATACCATCTTCAAGAATTTTGATACCACGCGCTGGCGCATCCATACCGGCCAAGGACTGAGCAAGGTTCAGGTATTCCGCTTCGCTGGCAAAAAAGCCCTTTCGATAAGCCAGCTCCATGGTCTGAACACGTTTTCCATCGTCATCCAGAAAACCATAGATCGAATAGAGGTTACGCCAATCAGCGGGATCATCAAACAAGCCAACCATGGTTTTGGTGACGTTATGCGCACTGTTATAGTCTTCCATCTCAATGTACATCAAGTTGAGTAGACTATAAAGATTCCTGTTTAACTCTCGCCCTTCAGCACGCAGCATATCCATATGACTGATCAAGTGAGGAATTGCCGAAGGATAGTCTTGCTTGTTGTAGTACGCCAGCGCCAGAATCTGGAACACCGTTGCGTTTTCGTCAACTGACAAGTCACGCCACTGACCTAAGGTTCTAATGGCATCATCAAAACGTTCTTCTGATGCATAGAGCTGCCCTAGGTTCAGCAGTGCTCTCAGACGAGCATCTTCTCGAAGATTCACAATCTCCAAAGTCCTTTCGAGAGTCGCCATTGCATTTGGAATATCATCTGTTGCCAGATAATAGTTGGTATAAAAGTTCAACAGCGTTGATTTTTCAAAGTCATTCAAAGAATCATAACGCTCGTTCAGAGAATCCAACGCACGCTTGGCAGCCACCAAATCTGGTTCCTTACTGGTATCTTCAGGGGTCATCAAGCCCTGAATTTCAGAAATCGCACGGTATACGCGATCACTCAGTGTATCTGAGCTGCGCGTGGGTGGAGGTTGGCGCTGCCCGGACTGCTCGCTTTGACCCGACTGTTGTGCGTATACCGGCTCAGATACTGTCGCCTGAAGCACAACAGCAGAGGCGGCCAGCATACCGGCCATCAAAACATTTTTAAGTTTCATATATGAAGTCGCCATTAATCACTCCTCCAGCTGGAAACGGAAAACGTATTGAACATTGGGAACCTCAACCGGCTGACCGTTCACAACCCGTGGCTGGAATCGGAAACGCTCTGCAGCGCGGATTGATGCCTGGTCAAACATTCCTGCTGGCTCAGCATCAACTACAAATACATCACGGACACCGCCGGTCTCAGTTACTGTAAATGATACTTGTGCCCAACCTTCTATACCGCGTTGAGCTGCACGCGTGGGATAGGTTGGTTGAATATTAACCAGAGGTAGCATTTCACCATCTGTGGCACCCAGACCGCCTGCACTGAAGTTCAAGTCGAGATCAACGTTAACAACTTCACGACTAATGTTTAAGTTGCTATCACCGTCTATATTGATATTCCGATCAGGAACATCGGGCGGCGGTTGATCAAGCTGTTCGATCTCTTCAGGACGCTCAACTTCACGAACAACTTCCATTACGATTTCTGGCATGGTTGCATCAACAACGCGTATGACATTCACACGTTGTTCCAACTCGCCACCCGTCGCAATCAACGCCTGCATGAAGTAGAACAGCGCAATTGTTACAACCGCTGCCAGCGCAAGAGACATAACCCATCGGATTGCTATCATGTTCAGTTCTCCGTTGAAATCGACACAGCGGCGATTTTGGCATCACGAGCTGCGCGAAGAATGGTCATGACATGCTCGTTTTGCGCCGCACGGTCACCCTGAATTACAACTGACGCATTCGGGGTTTCAGCCAGACGGCGTTCAAAACGAGAACGGATAAAACGGGGATCAACCTGCTCACCGTCAATCCAGATCTGACCGTCACCACTGACCGCAATCAGAATCAAGTCCTTTGAACGGGCTTCCGCAGTTGATGCTTCCGGCTTGGATACATCGATACCGGCCTCGGTGACAAACACTGAGGTTACGATAAAGAAGATCAGCAGGATGAAGACAACATCAAGCATTGGAGTCAAATCGATCTCCCCTGCTACATCGTCCCCGCGTTTCTTCATTAAACCTGTTTTCATTATTATGCCTTTTCAGAATCTGTAAAGTTGACTTAGGCCATGTGGTCTTCAAGCAGTTCAAGGTCGCGATCGATACGATGTTTTAGCCAGTTATAAGCAAAGATACCGGACAGTGCGCCTACCATGCCAGCCATCGTCGGAATTGTTGCCTTAGAGACTCCACCCGCCATCGACTTGGCATCACCACCACCCGTCAAAGCCATTACATAAAACACTTCAATCATGCCTGTTACAGTGCCCAGAAGTCCAAGCAAGGGACAGATCACCACTAGCGCTTCAATCAACGGCAAGGTAGATCTCAAATCCAGAGAGGCTTCGGAGATCATCATGTTACGTATCTGTTGTGCACGCCATGAACGGGTCTCGGACCGGCCAGCCCACACCGCGAGGGTCTGTTTGACCCTCTTGGAGTGAGTAGAGTGCAGGAACCAGATCCGCTCGAAAATCAAAGACCATTTGATCAGCAGGAGCAATGCGATAATCCACAAAACATTCCCGCCTCTCGCCATGAAGTCCCCGATTGCTTCATAACCATCGAGCAGTGCAAAATACATGAAACCCCCTTATGCCTGCTTGCCAGAAGCTTCTGCTTTCTTGGCGATAATGCCGGTGGCCTGTTCTTCCAACACATGGATGATCCGGTCACTTTTGCTCTTAACCCAAGCATGCATCAGGATACAAGGAATTGCAGCCACGATACCTAATACTGTAGTCATCAAAGCCATCGAGATACCACCTGCCATGATTGTCGGGTCACCAGCACCGTACACGGTAATCTGCTGGAATACCTGAATCATACCAGTTACGGTACCAAGCAGACCCATCAGGGGCGCAATGGTAGAGATAATCTTGATCATCGTCAGCAAGCTTTCCAGAGCAGGGGTTTCCTGAAGAATTGCTTCGCCAAGTTTAAGCTCTAAGGTTTCCGTATCGACATTCGGATTGGACTCAGCAACTAGCAATACACGACCCAGTGGATTGTTTTTGTTAGCTTTACCAGACTTGATTTGTGCACTCACCTTAGCCGAAACCAGTGTCAGTATGAACGAACGCAAGAGACCAACAAGTACACCAATCGCACCGAGTGCAATAATAGTGAACCCGATGGTACCGGCATTCTGACGTACCTGCTCTGAGGCTGTCGGGAAGTTAATCAAGTTTGCCATCAGACTGCCACCCAGTGCACCGGTCGGATCGATTCCAACTTTAAGCAACCCTGAGGAAGCGTTTTCCAGTGCTTTGGCACGACCAACAACATCAGCATTTGGCTGGCGCGGCAGCACTTGCAAATGGCCTACGGCACCGGTGTATGACAAATAATCGCCGTTTGCGATGGCGTTAAATGACCCAACTCGTGTGATTGTGCGGGTTTCCTGTTCACCTGAAGGCAATCCAACCGTGCCTTGATATTTTACAACTCTACCAGATTCAACCAGCTCCTGTTGCATGTAGAACCAGAACCGCTCGATTTCATCAACTCGCACTTGTTCAGTGTCACTAGCAACACGTGTGATAAAGTTATCCAGAAACTCGCTGCGGCCAGGATACTGGGCGCTGATCAGTGAGTTTTCAAACACACCGCGGAAGTCACCGGCCACACCCTGGATAGTACCCAGTAGTTCGTTCAGGTTAGCTCGTACTTCGCGCAGTTGAGCACGACGCTCGGTCAACAGTTGACGGTTGGCGTCGAAAACACCCTCCAATCGCGCGTTCTCAGCTTCTTCCTGAGTGATGGCAGTGCGGGTCTCTTGCAAGATCTGTTGTTGCTGGTTCACTTGCTGCTGGAAACGCTGTTCGCGCTCACGTGCTTCTGCTGACTCCAACACGCGGTTTTGCTCAACGTTACGGAGCAGTTCTGCAAGATTGGCTGCCGGTTGCTGAGCAAAAGCCTGTGTTGACACGGCAAGGAACAGCCCTGTTAAGGAAATGCCTGCTAATTTGATTATGTTCTTCTTCACTGTGCTAACTCCGGCGCAACAATTGGTAGGTCAATAATTTCAGGTGCAATCATGCCGCTTGACACGTTGATTGCAGTACGGATTGCGTTTCGGTACTCAGTCGCATCCAGCACAACCCACTGACGTGTCTGGGCATCCCAAGCACCGCTGAGGTTACGATCCTTAGTCTGGAATACCAATGAAACTCGACCTACACGCAGAACATCTACATCGCGGTCAACACCCTGAATTGGCAATGTCGTGGCATAAGTTTCGTGCGTGCGCCCGTAGGCGTTTTCAGTCTGGAACAACACCAGAATCTGACGGAAGCGCTCGGCAGTGGACACGTTCGGGTTATCAATCGCATCTCGCACAAACTGGATTCGCGCTCTACGAGTATCAATGTGGAACGGCATATCCAATTCAATAAATTGCTCGACACCTGCAATCATGCGATTCATCAGCAGTGGAAGCTCTTGAGTCACGTTGCGCACTTCAGCAACTGACTCAATGATGGTATTGAGTTCTTGTTCCTGAATCGCAACCTGACGACGCCAGTTGGCATTAAGCACCAACAACGCTTCAAGGTTATCGCTTTCAAGTTTGAATTCTTCGAACAGGGAGCTAGCTGAGTTCGAGAGGCGGTTAATATTCTGTTGAGCCTGAGCAGCTACCTGAGTGGTCTCGGCAACTATACTTTGTGCCCGATCAAGGTCGCTGGTATCAACGTCTTGAGCTTTGGCCGTTCCGATCACCAGCAGCGACGCGAGTGGAACCAGAACCTTTGAAAATATTCGACGGTTTTTCATGTGCCATCCTGTTATTTTATTAAACACCCCGGCGCAACACCGGATGTGACATCTTCTCTTCTTCTTTATTATTACCCATAACCTGCCTGTAACAGGAGCCGGACAAACTAACAATCCGGAGGTAAATCCCAAAACAACAACAATCCTTGAGTGCTCAAAGCTCTGCACAAATCAAGCCACCAAGTTACCTTTTCACACGAATAAACCTGTCGTGAGTTATTAGGTAACAAAAGCAGCCCGGATGAAGCGATTTGGCGTAAATTCGAGGCTCCCTGCCGAATTCTCGATCCAAGACTAACACAGGATGTTTGAATTTTTGAACCTCCCGAAGGAGATTTTTTTTACGCCGAACCCTTGCTCTATGCGGCTTTCGCACCGACGCAGGTCATGGGCGCATGAAGCGCCCATGACTGGTGCATCACCAACCAGTCACTTCCTTTAATGCTTTACCAATATCTGCCAGACTGCGAACAGTCCGAACACCTGCATCCTGGAGCGCTGCAAACTTTTCATCTGCAGTACCTTTACCACCAGAAATAATGGCCCCGGCATGGCCCATGCGTTTGCCAGCCGGTGCCGTGACACCGGCAATATATGACACAACGGGCTTGGTAACATTTGCTTTGATAAAGGCTGCTGCCTCTTCTTCCGCACTGCCACCAATCTCACCGATCATCACAATCGCTTCAGTTTTAGGATCTGCTTCAAACATCTTTAAAATATCAATGAAGTTTGAACCGGGAATTGGATCTCCGCCGATACCAACACATGTGGACTGCCCAAAACCTGCATCCGTAGTCTGTTTGACTGCTTCGTACGTCAATGTACCTGATCTTGAAACAATACCAACTTTGCCGGGCAGATGAATATGCCCTGGCATAATGCCAATTTTGCATTCGCCGGGAGTAATCACGCCCGGGCAGTTTGGTCCAATCAAACGCACACCCAGTTCGTCACATTTGACTTTGGCATCCAGCATGTCAAGCGTGGGTATGCCTTCGGTGATACAAACGATCAACTTGATACCACCATTGGCAGCCTCAAGAATCGAGTCTTTGCAAAAAGGCGCTGGCACATAAATTACGCTGGCATCAGCACCGGTGGCCTCAACAGCTTCACGAACAGTATTGAATACTGGCAAACCCAGATGAGTTGTACCACCTTTACCCGGTGTAACACCACCCACCATTTGAGTGCCATATGCAATCGCCTGCTCGGAATGGAAGGTACCTTGTGACCCGGTAAAACCCTGACAGATAACCTTGGTGTCTTTATTTATCAAAATACTCATTATTTACCCTCCGCAGCCTTGACGACCTGCTGCGCAGCATCGGTCAAACTGGTTGCCGCGATAATGTTCAGGCCACTGTCAGCCAGCACTTTTGCACCCAGTTCGGCATTATTGCCTTCCAGACGCACAACCACCGGAACTTGTACACCCACTTCCTTGACTGCACCAATGATGCCTTCTGCAATCATGTCGCAACGCACAATGCCACCAAAAATATTGACCAGTACAGCTTTGACATTGCTGTCGGACAGGATGATTTTGAAGGCTTCAGTGACACGTGCTTTAGTTGCACCACCACCTACGTCCAGGAAGTTGGCAGGTTTGCCGCCATGCAGGTTAACAATATCCATGGTTCCCATGGCCAGTCCTGCGCCATTTACCATGCAGCCGATGTTACCTTCCAGGGCCACGTAGTTAAGTTCAAAACTGGCTGCATGCGCTTCGCGCGGATCATCTTGTGATGGGTCATGCATGGCTTTGAGCTTGGGCTGGCGGTACATGGCATTGCCGTCGATGGTGATTTTTGCATCGAGGCAATGCAGATTGCCGTCGGTTTTGATAACAAGCGGGTTGATTTCCAACAATGCCAGATCGTAATCAGCAAACAGTTTTCCAAGCCCCATAAATATCTGGGTGAACTGTTTGATCTGGTCACCAGTCAGGCCCAGCTGAAACGCCAGATCCCGGCCCTGATAAGGCTGAGGGCCTACCAATGGATCCACAGTGGCCTTCAGAATTTTCTCAGGCGTATCGTGAGCAACTTTCTCGATCTCGACACCACCTTCAGTGGACGCCATAAATACAATACGACGTGATGAACGATCTACCACGGCGCCAAGATACAGTTCTTTAGCGATATCAGTGCAGGATTCCACCAGAATCTGATTTACCGGTTGACCATTGGCATCAGTCTGATAAGTGACCAGGCGCTTTCCCAACCAATTGGCTGCAAATGCCTTGGCGTCTTCGCGACTTTTTACGAGTTTGACCCCACCTGCCTTGCCCCGTCCACCGGCATGCACCTGAGCCTTTACGACCCACATATCGCCGCCTATCTTGTCACAGGCCTCTGCCGCAGCTTCGGGCGTATTCACCGCAAAACCCTTAGACACCGGGAGGCCGTACTCAGCAAACAGCTGCTTTCCCTGATACTCGTGTAGATTCATTCGTTATTTCCTCTATAAAAAAAGCGCATGAATCAGTTGCGCTTACGTTTATTGACAGCATGAATGGCATGTCCACCGACAGCCAGTGCTGCTTCGTGTACTGCTTCCGACAATGTCGGGTGGGAGAACATTGTCAGACCAATATCTTCTGCACTGGCACTGAACTCCATTGCAATTGCAATCTGTTGTGTGAGATCTGCAGCACTTGGGCCAAGAATGTGGCAACCCAGAATTCGATCAGTTTTGGCGTGAGCAATCAGTTTGACCAGACCAGCTGATTCATTGGCTGCCATCGCGCGACCATTGATGCTGAATGGGAAGGTACCAATATTGTACTCAACACCTTCTTCTTTTAACTGTTGCTCAGTTTTGCCAACCCATGCCAGTTCCGGGTGCGTGTAAATAACAAACGGCACCAGATCATAGTTAACTTGTGTCTTTTTGCCCGCGATACGCTCGGCCACCATGACACCTTCTTCCATGCCTTTGTGGGCAAGCATCGGGCCTCGCACCAAGTCACCTGCCGCCCATACACCCGGCACAGCAGTGCCACATTGGTCATTCACTTGAATAAA
>DITX01000078.1:9551-9824 GCA_002422225.1 Gammaproteobacteria bacterium UBA6173 | reverse complement strand
TGCTGAGCGTGTCAATCAGTTGTTATCACGCTTGGACGCCAGTCATACCGCGTTGTACTCGCAGGATGATCTGGATTATTGGGGTCTGAATTCGCTGTTCCATTTTGATGGCCTAGATGCCTACACCCTGCCCTTTGCTGNNCGCTGGTTTGCAAGGCATGTACTTAATGGTTCTGCGGCAGAATCTGCCGGGATAAAAGAAGGCGATGAACTGATCAGTTTGAATGGCGAACCCTTTAATCCCGTCGGATTTGTTGCTGGTATCAATCGACT
>DITX01000078.1:0-9546 GCA_002422225.1 Gammaproteobacteria bacterium UBA6173 | reverse complement strand
CGTATGAACCGACTGCTCGATCAGCGCTACTTTTTATATGTGGCAGTCGGCACCTTTCCAACACCCGGCACTGGCGAGATCGAAGGGGTCGGGGTAGCGCCCGATATCGAAGTTGCCCCTTGCTGGCAACATTGTAATGGCAGCGACCCGATACTGGATCGGGTGCTGCAATTGATTATCGAGCAACCGGATAGCGCGGCACTCAGCGCGCAATAAGCCGCACGGGTAGCTCCGTATAGCCTTTCACAAAGCTGGAATAAATGCGGACGGGCTCGCCAACCACCTCCACTTTGTGAAAGCGCTGCAGTATTTCTTCCCACAAAATTCTGAGTTGCATTTCCGCAAGTCGGTTACCCATGCAGCGATGAATGCCCGTGCCAAATGACAGGTGCTGGCGCACCCGATCTCTGTCGATCAGGAACTCGTCAGGCCTATCGATCGCAGCTTCATCACGATTGGCTGAGGCATACCACATCAGGATCTTGTCGCCAGCCTTGATGTGTTTGCCACCCAGTTCCGTGTCGACTTTAGCCGTGCGACGCATATAGGCCAGGGGAGTCTGCCAACGAATAATCTCTGAGACCATGGATGGGATCAGCGCGGGGTTGTCGCGAAGCTTCTGGTATTCCTGCGGATGTTCATTCAAGGCTAGCACGCCGCCTGTGATGGAGTTTCGCGTGGTATCGTTGCCACCCACAATCAACAGCACCAGGTTGCCGAGAAATTCCATGGGCGGCATATTTTTAGTAGCCTCGCCATGGGCAAGCATGGATATCAGGTCGCTGCCGGGGGCTTTGGCAGCCCGCTCGCGCCACAGCCGCATGAAGTACGCCAAACATTCTTTGAGAACCTCAAAACTTTCTTCATAGCTGTTGACCAGTCCTGCCCCCGGAATTGCGGTGGCAATATCCGACCAGTAGGTCAGCTTATTGCGCTCCTCAAATGGAAAGTCGAACAGGGTTGCCAGCATCTGTGTGGTCAGTTCGCGTGATACCCGATCCACCCAGTTGAAGGTCTCTCCCTGCGGCAGACTGTCCAGAATGGTGATCACGCGCTGGCGGATCAAACCTTCCAGATTTTTGAGATTGTTGGGCGCGACTACACCCTGCACGGTTTTACGCTGTTCATCGTGCTTGGGCGGATCCATGGCGATAAACATGGGCAGTGTGAACTGCGGTAGCACATCAACAATGCCAATAGTTGGCTCAGAGGAAAACAGATGGGGTGCTGCCTCCATGGTCATAATGTCCTGGTAGCGGGTCACTGACCAGTACGCTCCGACCGGGGAATGCGCGCAATAGTGCACCGGCTCATCTTTGCGCAGTCGTGCCAGAAACGGCAAAAACTGATTGGCCTGCCAGATGCCTGGGTGCGCGAGGTCAATTTCCTCCAGCGGTATGGTCCAGGCGTCGCGACCCACCAGGCTGCGGCTGCTGTGCTTAATCACGGGCGCTTCCATTGATTTTCTCCTGCTCGGGTGTGAGGCTAGAACTGAAATTCAGGCAGGCGTACTATCAGCCCTTCCAGGTCGTCACTGATATCAATTTGACAGGACAGTCGTGAGTTGGCGGCGCGCTCAGGATTCAGGTCCAGCATGGGTTCTTCAAATGGGCCGGGCTCGCCGACTCGCTCTAACCAGGCGGGATCAATAAACACGTGGCAGGTGCCGCAGGAGCAGGCGCCGCCGCAATCTGCGTCAATGCCAGGTACTCTGTTTTTGATGGCGGTGTTCATCAATGAATCACCCGTTTTTGCGTCAACGGCGTGCTCAGTTCCATTGTGTTCGATCAGGGTAATGCGTGGCATAACGGTGTGTACCTGCGTGATAAGTTTTATGAATGGAATTTATTGATCTTGTTGATTATTGTGTGGTGTCTTGACGCTCGACTGGCGCATGCCCGATGACACTGTTACTGCGCCCGATCGTATGTTAATAATGCGTCTGAAACAACCCTGAAAGCCGACCCCGGACATCTGATGCAATGTTCAAAAACGGCGTATCAACAATCAAAAACAAGGTGAGCTGAATGCAAAAGCATAATGATAAAAAGCGCACATCACGACTGGGCAATCTGTTGCTGGTTGCCGTGTTGGCGCTGTTGGTTGCCTGTGGCCAACCGGATCCTGTGTCCACCGAGCCCAGTGACATGACAAGTGCGCCGGCATTACCTGTTGTGCTGGCAGACTTCAGCGACCTGACGCCGGGTTGGAACACCCTGGTGCCGGGCGGCGATACCGTGTGTTCAGATGGTTCCGAGTACAAGTTTTTTGTTAAACAGGGTGACCCGCAAAAGCTGATGTTTTATTTGGAAGGCGGCGGAGCATGCTGGGATGGTGCCAATTGCGACACCGACCTGCGACCCAGTTATCAGGTGAATCTGGCCAATACTGATCCATCGCGAGCACACGGCATTCTGGCTTTTGATCAGATGAGCAACCCGTTTGCAGATTACACAGTCGTGTATGCGCCGTATTGTTCGGGTGATGTCCACCTGGGTGATACCGAGCAACATCATGATGCACCTGCTTTGGAAGGACACGCCTCACATCCGGTGCATGTGCAGCATCGCGGCTGGGTCAATGGTCGTGCTGCGATGGAGTGGACCTTTGCGCATGTGTTTGCGCCTGAACAGATTTTTGTCACGGGTTCCAGTGCCGGGTCTATCCCCTCGCCCTTTTACGCGGTAAAACTGGCCGAGCAGTATCCGGCCGCTGCCGTCACTCAACTCGGTGATGCCTCCGGTGGATATCGTGGGTTTGCCAACTTCAATCCCTACGATATCTGGCACACGGATCGCGTGGTAGCAGATCTCACACACATCAGCAGTATTCCTGCAGACCAGTTCACCTTCCACCACTTGTATATTGCGGCGGCAAAGGAGAATGCCAACATTCGCTACGCATCCTACGACAATGCCGAGGATGACGTGCAAAAGCAGTTCCTTGCGCTGGGAGGCATGCCGGTTGATTCATTGCAGCCCTTGCTTCAACAGAATCTGGCTGAAATCAGCGCGGCCATTCCGGGCTTTCGGTATTACGTGGCAGGTGGCGCCATGCATACCATTTTGTTGCGACCGGATGTGTATACCTATGAAGTTAACGGCACCAAGTTTGTTGACTGGCTGGCGGGTCTTGCTGCCGGTGCGCCACTTTACAATGTGATGTGTGACGACTGCAGCCAGGCCCCTTCAGCACAGCCGAGTTCAACGCCGGCGGCAGCAGCAAGCGGGCAATAAACCTTAAAATTTTGCACTGGCCAGCGCCTGAGCTGTTCTGGCCAGTGTGTGAACAATCTCTGCCTCGACTTTGTGTGTGGCGAGTTTATCCGCACGGCTTTTGCCTTGCGTCAGGATTAGCAGCGGTTTGTTGGGCAGTCTGACACATCAAATTTTCAAAATCAGTTTCCAGATCTGCATCACCATCCGGCGCAGCGTGGGCATTCAGATCAGCAAATGACCGGTTGGCTGCGTCGCATCTGGCGTGTGTAACAGCCCGTGGTTCGCGCGCGCTACATTGCATACAAATGACGTCGTCCGCCCGGCCATGCAGGTCTATGGTGGTGTGACTTGCGGCTTTCTGATGCTGGACAGCTTGTTTGCGTTTCCAGTTGCCGTTCCGGTCCTGGTAATCGGGTATGCCAGAGCCCGTGCTCATACCGGCGCCGATCAATACCAGTGCGTCAGGATATTGCTCAAGGAATTTTGCACCTGATGACTGCTTTTTTCCGAGCCTGTAAGAGCGTTAATACGCGGCGAGAGGTTTGCCATAGAGAGTCTCTGAGTAAAAGCCATCTGCGGTGACAGGGTCGGTAATTCTGAGTTAGTCTGACGGCAGTATCACTTATCTTTGCGAGACAATCATGACAATACATAAATAAAAAGAGCCCACACTGGAATGTGTAGAATAGTCACACTTTTCGACTGACAGCCCGCCCGGCGCGTTACTTGGAGTGATCCACCTATCGTGACCCGCGTATAATCCGCGAGTCTTGGTAATGCATTGATACCAAACGGACAAGCGGGTTTTAGCGGGATCACAAGTGCGTGTGTGCACGCCAGGGTTGTTAATGTGAAAAAGATCATTTTGCCAGTCGGAATATTGTTGGCTGCAGTGGCTGTGTTTGTCGTGCTGGTCAGAACGCCCGAGCGCCTGTCTGTGGTGCCCCCGGAACAAGCCGTTGCCAGTGTGCGTGTTGCCCCCGTCAGAGCGCAAACCGTCCAGCTTGACGTCAACTCACAAGGCCGTGTGCAGGCCAGTCGCAGGGTCAGCCTTTCTGCAGCCGCCACAGGCCCAGTGTCATGGGTATCGCCCTCACTGCGCGCAGGTGGTTATTTTGCAGCCGGTGAAGTGATTCTGCGAGTTGATAGCAGTGACTACGAAACCGCCCTCGAACGTGCGCGCTCTTCCTTGTCGCAAGCGGAAACGGATGCCCGGCACGCTCGTGAAGAATTTGAACGTAACAGCGCCCTAGCTGCGCAGCGTCTGATCAGTGAATCTCAAGTACGCGATCTGCAACGTCAGGCTGACAACACGGCCGGGCGGGTACGCGATGCGCAAGGCGCGGTAGCTCAGGCTGAGCTTGATTTATCCCGCAGTGAAATTCGTGCACCGTTCGACATTATTGTGGAAAGCAGCAGTATAGATCTTGGTCAACATGTGGGCCGTGGTCAGGCACTCGCCGTACTGTTGAGCGCAGATGAGGTGGAGGTTCGCTTGCCGCTGGCTGTAAACCAGTTGTCCTACCTTGATATTCCCTTGGGTGTTCGCGGCGAGCTTGCCGAAGATATTGCTCCGGTTGTTGATATCAGTGGCCGTCTTGGTGACAGTATTCAGCATTGGCAAGGGCGGCTGGTACGCATGGAAGCCAGTATTGATACCGCCAGCAATGCGGTTCAGGCTATTGTGCGTGTGGACCAGACCACTGCGACGATCCCGTTGCCCATCGGCTTATATGTAGAGGCCTCCATTCAAGGGCGCAAAGTTGATGACCTGATTGCCCTGCCACGAGACGTAGTGCGTGGCAATAATCGTGTATTGGTGGTCGATACCGAAAATCGCCTCTGGTACCGCGAGGTTGACATCATGCGTCTGGAAAATGACCGTGTGCTGATTCAAGGCGGTCTGGCAGATGGTGAGAGAATCTGTTTGTCGCCCATTCAGGCGGTTGTAGAAGGCATGCGCGTCAACGTGGTAGATGAGTCACCTGCACTGGCGCAACTTAAATGAAACCTATTATTGCCTGGTTTGTCCGCAATACTGTAGCGTCTAATCTGCTGATGGTTGTCATGATTGTAGGTGGCATTATTGCCTTCAGTAATACACGTCAGGAAGAGTTCCCGAACATTGAAACCGGCAGGATTCAGATCAATGTGCCGTATCCGGGCGCGCCGCCCAAAGAAGTCGAACAGGCTGTTTGTCTGATTCTTGAGCAGGCGCTGTCTCGTATTGAGAATGTGGAACGTATGACGTCCACTGCCCGCGAAGGTGCGTGTGCAGCCACTTTGCAGATGCGTGCCGGCACAGACATCAACCGCTCACTCAACGAAGTCAAAAGTGCTGTTGACGGTATCGCAAACTTCCCTGTCGATATTGAACGCCCGGTAGTGGCTTCATTTGTCCCTACCGGTACCGTTGCCTCGCTGGCGCTTGTTGCTGAAACGGATAACCTGATACTCAAAAAATTTGCAGACGAAATCCGTCTGGACCTGCTCGACTTGCCTGAAATATCCCGTGTTGAACTCAATTATGTCCGTCCACTTGAGATCGCTGTCGAAATCTCCGAGCTGACGCTACGTCAGAACGGGCTGACCTTGAGCCAGGTGGCCACTGCGATTGATCGCACGGCCATTGACGCGCCGGCAGGTACCTTGCGAACGCCAGGCGGTGATGTGTTGCTGCGCAGCATCGGGCGCTTGTCGACCGGGGATGAATATGAAGACATCATCATCCGCACGAATCCGGATGGTTCACGATTACGCCTCGGGGATATCGCCACCATTCGGGATGGCTTCGAGGAAGGGTATTTGCGTGCGCGCGTGGACGGCCGCAATGCGGTTACCGTTGATGTGTATCGGGTAGGCGACGAAGACATCATCACCTCGGCGGATGTGGTGCGCCGATATGCTGCTCAGAAGCAGTTGGAGTTGCCACAAGGCATGGAGCTCAGCATTCTGACTGACGATGCGCGTGGTCTGCGCGAGCGTATTGATACGGTTGCCAGTAATGCCTACTCTGGTTTTGTACTGGTGCTGATTGTATTGGCTTTGTTTCTGCGTTTCAGAATTGCCGTGTGGGTTGCAGCGGGAATCCCGATTGGCATACTGGGTGCGCTGGCCATTTTCCCGCAATTTGACATCACCATCAGCTCGATCACCATGATGGCCTTCATTCTGGTGTTGGGCATTATCGTGGATGATGCCATCGTGGTGGGCGAGCGAATATATGTGCTGGAGCAGGAGGGCCTGACGCGCGAAGAGGCTGCCATTCAGGGCACCTACGAAGTGTCGGTGCCGGTGATATTTGGTGTATTGACGACCGTCGCAGCATTTTTGCCCTTGCTGCTGCTGGAAGGCCCACTGGGCGGATTCTTCAGTGTAATTGGTGGAGTGGTCATACTTTGCATTGCAGCCAGCGTGGTGGAATCACAATTGATTCTGCCTGGCCATATTGCCCATCGTAGAGCGACACCCCACCCGCTGGAGAGATTGCGCGTGTTACAAGGCTGGCAGAATTTCCAGCTCAAGCTCTCCTCCGGCATGGAGCGATTTGCGTCGCACGTTTACCAACCTGCCCTACGCAAATGCCTGAAGTATCGGTATGCTACTTGGGCGGGCGCGACAGCGGTGATCATCATTACTGTTGGGCTGCTGGCCAGTGGTCGCGTGGTATTCCAGTTTTTCCCGGCGGTTGAGGGTGATCGGATCTACGCCAGTTTGCAAATGCCAGAAGGTGTCGCGGTTGAATTGACCGAGCGCGCGCTGGAGAAACTTGAAACCACCGCCAATGAGCTGATCGCTGAACTTGAGCAAGAGCTGGTTGCGCGTCAGGCCAACGAGGGCATCAACGCCGTCGGTGTCGTTGATCGCACACTAACTACCTTGGGTGGTCGCGTGAATCGCGGTGGTCCACCCTCAGGTCGTGGTAGCACTGGCGGCAGTCATATTGCTGAAGTGGTGATTATTCTGAACAGCTATGATGATCGCGGTAAAATCAGCGCCAACGAAATCCGTGATCGCTGGCGCGCCAAAGTCGGCTTGATCCCCGATGCGCTGGAACTGACCTTTGTGTCGGATTCGTTCTCGACAGGACAGGCCTTGAGCTTCCGTCTTGAAGGGCGCGATGAGGAAAATCTACAGCGCGTCACCGCCGAGCTGCGCGAAGTGCTGGCACGTTATCCCGGCGTCTTTGATATTTCTGACTCCTTCCGCGCGGGCAAACAGGAAGTACAGATTCAGCTGCTTGAAGAAGGCCGCTTGCTGGGCTTTACGCTGGACGATGTCTCGCGTCAGGTCAGGCAGGCGTTTTTTGGAGCAGAAGCGCAACGTATTCAGCGTGGGACTGACGAACTGCGTGTTATGGTGCGCTACCCTGAAGACGAGCGCAATTCACTGGGTAATCTCGAGAACCTGATGTTGCGCACGCCTAACGGCGGCGAGGTGCCGTTGGCCAGCGTGGCCAGCATGGCACTCGGCAACTCCTATTCCAATATCAACCGTGAAAATGGACGGCGAGTGATCACCGTCAATGCGGATATCAATCGCACGGTGAGTGCGCCTGAGGAAGTCACACGCGAAGTGGTCAGCGGTTTCCGCCAGCGATGGGCAGAGGAATACGATGTCACGCTGGTGCTGGGTGGCGAAGGCGAACAGCGGGATGAGTCGTTGGGTGCCCTGTTCGCCTCATACCCGTTGGCACTGTTGATGATCTACGCGCTGCTGGCAATTCCGTTGAAATCCTATACCCAACCGCTGATCATCATGAGTGTGATTCCGTTTGGCGCCATTGGTGCCATCATGGGCCACTTCATCATGGGTGCCGAGTTGGTGTTTTTCTCCATCATCGGCATGGTGGCGCTCGGCGGGGTAGTTGTGAACGCCAGTCTGGTATTGGTGGTCTACGTTAACAATGAGGTCGCTGCGGGCAAAACACTGCATGAAGCTGTGGCGGCCGCGGGTGTTGCGCGCTTCAGGCCGATTTTCCTGACCTCGTTTACGACGTTTATAGGACTGGTGCCGCTGATGTTTACCCCAAGTCCGGCCACCTTTTTTATTATCCCGATGGCGATTTCATTGGCGTTTGGTGTACTGTTCGCGACAGTCATTACCCTGTTCCTAGTGCCAGCGCTGTACATGATCTTGTATGACTTCTCGCGTCACCATATTCTGGAAGAGCAGGAGTATGACGCCGAGCAGGCAGCGATCCGCGACACAAATGCCGGTATCGCACTGGAGCGGGGGTCACACGTTTAATTCAGCCCGCAAGGCTCAAGCGACAGGAACAAACGCATGGACAACACAGACGCTGTAACGAACCGCTACACTCCCGGGTTCGCGCACAGCGCTCTGTGTTTTTTTGGCAACCTACTGATCATCATCCTGGGTTTGTTTGTTTTTAAACTCAGCCTGCACAGTTTGATGTTTTTTTGCCTGATCTGGACCGGTGCTCATGCCCGTGTGCTGGGTTATCACTACACTGAAATTCGCAGCATGATGAGCGCTGGTATCACACAGGCGCTGCCGGCCATTTACATCTTCCTGTTAATCGGCCTGGTGATTGCTGCGTTTATGCACAGTGGCACGGTGGCGTCGCTGATTTACCACGGGCTGAATCTGCTCAGCCCCTCACTTTTTCTGGCCGCCGGATTAATTCTATGCAGCTTAATGTCAGTGGCGACAGGCACTTCCTGGGGCACCGCAGGCACACTGGGCGTGGTGCTGATTGGTATTGGGGGCGCAATGGGTATTCCGCTGCCGCTGGTCGCTGGCATGGTGGTGTGTGGTGCAACCTTTGGGGACAAAATGTCGCCAGTGTCGGACACCACCAATCTGGCGGCCATGAGTGCAGGCACCAGCCTGTATCGTCATATCGGATCGATGTTGTACACCACCACCCCCGCATTTGTAGTAAGCCTGCTGATCTTCTTGTTTCTGGGAATGCGTTTTGCCGGCAACACCTTGCCTGACGCTGAAATTGCGAGCATCCGCGAGGCGCTCGCCGGCCAGTACAAGATGAATCTGCTGGTGACACTCTTGCCATTGTTGGTGATGCTGGCCCTGAGTTTAAAACGCTATTCTGCTGAAATCAGCATGACCGCCAGTGTGCTGGTTGCCATGATTATTGCTGTGTTTTATCAAGGGCAACATCCTGTGTTGGTGATTGATGCGCTGTGGCTCAACACCCCGGGAGCAACGGGCATTGTCAGTCTGGACAACCTGCTTGGCCGGGGTGGCATGTACAGCATGAGCTGGACGCTGCTGCTGGCCTTGTTAGCGCTGGCCTTGGGCGGCATGTTGTTCCGGGCCGGATTTCTGCAAGCCTTGCTGCAAG
>DITX01000109.1:13760-15118 GCA_002422225.1 Gammaproteobacteria bacterium UBA6173 | reverse complement strand
ATCACCATCAATGAGGATGGCGTCGAACAGATTGCCATGAGCAGCTACACGCGCCAGGCGTATCTGAACTACTCCATGTATGTCATCAATGACCGCGCGCTGCCACATATTGGCGACGGCTTGAAGCCGGTGCAGCGTCGTATTGTGTATGCGATGTCTGAGTTGGGCTTAAAGGCCTCAGCCAAGTTCAAGAAATCGGCCCGTACCATCGGTGATGTGATTGGTAAATTTCACCCGCACGGCGANNTGGTGCTGATGGCGCAGCCCTTCAGTTATCGATATCCACTGGTAGACGGCCAGGGCAACTGGGGTTCCCCGGACGATCCCAAGTCCTTTGCGGCCATGCGTTATACCGAGTCGCGTCTGCAAAAATATGCTGACCTGTTACTGTCGGAGCTGGGGCAGGGCACCGTCGACTGGAAACCCAACTTCGATGGCACCATGGATGAACCCATGCTGTTGCCTGCGCGTGTGCCCAATGTACTGTTAAATGGCGGTAGTGGTATTGCCGTGGGTATGGCAACCGATATTCCGCCACACAATATGCGTGAAGTGGTCAGCGCCTGTATTCATTTGCTGGACAGTCCCAAGGCCACACTCGCCGACTTGATGCTGCATGTTAAAGGTCCGGACTTTCCAACCGATGCCGAGATTATTACCCCAGCTGCTGAACTGCGTGCCATGTATGAAACCGGCCGTGGCTCAGTGCGCGCCCGCGCGGTCTACAAAGTTGAAGATGGTGATGTGGTGATCACTGGTCTGCCCTATCAGGTTTCTGGTGCTAAAGTGCTGGAGCAGATTGCCGCGCAGATGCAGAAGAAAAAGCTGCCGATGGTGGTGGATTTGCGCGACGAGTCCGATCACGAAAACCCCACCCGCATTGTGATCGTACCGCGTTCCAACCGCATTGATGCCGATGAGTTGATGCTGCATTTGTTTGCTACCACCGATCTGGAAAAAACCTATCGTGTGAACTTCAACATGATTGGCACCAATGGCCGCCCGCAGGTCAAAGATCTGCGCAGCCTGCTGGTGGAGTGGCTGGCGTTCCGCACCGAAACCGTGCGCAAACGTCTGCAATACCGTTTGCAGAAAGTACTGGATCGTTTGCACATTCTGGAAGGTTTGTTGATTGCGTTTCTGAATATCGATGAAGTGATTCACATCATTCGTACGGAAGATAAACCCAAGCCGGTGTTGATGGCGCGTTTTGCGCTCAGTGATATTCAGGCCGAAGCCATTCTGGAATTAAAACTGCGTCATTTGGCCAAGCTGGAAGAAATGAATATCCGCGCCGAGCAGGATGCACTGGCTAAAGAACGTGAAATGCTGGAAGGTCTGTTGGGTTCTGAGAAAAA
>DITX01000109.1:5305-13705 GCA_002422225.1 Gammaproteobacteria bacterium UBA6173 | reverse complement strand
GTGGAATTGATGTCCACCGAGCCCGTCACTGTGGTGTTGTCCAAGGCAGGTTGGGTGCGCTCAGCCAAAGGCCACGATGTTGATCCAACCAGTTTGCAATACAAGTCGGGTGATGAGTTCAAGGTGGCCATCAAAGGTAAGAGTAATCAGAACGCGGTGTTCCTCGATTCTACGGGACGCACCTATAGTCTTGCTGCTCATACCTTGCCGTCTGCGCGAGGCCAGGGTGAGCCATTGACAGGTCGCCTGACGCCGCCCTCGGGGGCAACATTTGAAGCGATCATCATGGCTGATGACAAGCAACAACTGCTGATGGCCAGTGATGCAGGTTATGGATTTATTACCAGTGTGGCGGATCTTCAGGCCAAAAACAAAGCAGGCAAAGCCGTGCTGAGTTTGCCCAAAGGCGCAAAAGTCATGCAGCCGATTATGGTGCAGTCGCCAGACACCGACGTGCTGATTGCGGTGACCAACGAAGGACGCATGTTGTGCTTCCCGGTCGCAGAGTTACCCGTGTTGCCACGAGGCAAGGGGAATAAAATTGTGGGTATTCCGTCGGGGCGGGTGATGGACCGCCTGGAGTTTGTGGTGTCCATGGCAGTGATTCCAGCAGGCGCGTCTTTGACCGTGTACGCCGGTAAACGCCATGTCACCCTGAAGGCATCAGATCTGGCGCACTACACGGGTGAACGTGGACGGCGTGGAAATAAATTGCCACGCGGGTTCCAGAACGTCGACAAAATTGAGTTGGCCGAATAGGACGTCGTATAAAGAGAGAGCTCAGTCCGCTGGCAGCTGGCTGAGCTCCTCTTCGTTAAATAATCCGAAATCCATATGATCTGAGGGTTGCTGTAGGCAATTGCCTTGGACAAAGTTCACATTGGCCTGCCATAAGATTGGCAACAGCTCTACTTCTTCGACCATGGGTGCAATCACTCGAATCCCCTGACCGTGTAATACGCTGACCACTTCATAAAGCCGTTCGCGCTGGCGTGCATCCACGTCAATGTTCTGCAACAGGGCCCGGTCCAGTTTGACAAATTCAGCCTGAACTTCACCCAGCATACGGAACGGATCCAGACTGCAGCCAAAATGCGTCACCGACAATTCAATACCCAGTGTGCGGACTTGTGCGCAAAAGGACCTCGCCTGCTCGGGCGCACTCAGGAAGTCGACTTCACTCACTTGAAGGACTAATTGCCGCGGATTTTGTTGTTGGCGTTGCAACTCCTGAGTAAGCCAGGTCAGCAGCGTCTGTGATAACAATGAGTTGGCAGTCAGATTGATGGTCAGGCGCAATTGCTCATTGGCATGATGGCGAATGGCGCGCATAGCGTGTGTGAGCACATAGCGATCCAGGCGTTCCCCCATACCATGCTGGTTGGCCGCATCAATAAACTCGGTGGGATACACGAGCCGGTCAGCCATGGGTAATCTGACACGTACTTCATAATACTCGCGCGCATCTGCTCTCAAGCAAACGGTCGGCTGATAAACCAGCAACAGATTTTCATCCTGCAAAGCCTGACGCAGTAGCTCGAGTGTAGCGCTGCTTTGATTTATGCCTTGACTACTGCCTGACTGGTGACGGCGAATGGCTTGATGCTGGCGCGCTCGAATCAGCAAGGTATCCGCGTCGGGTGCTTCATCTGTGATCATCGCTGCACCAACATTAAACTGCAGACTTAAACCAGCGGGAACCAAGGGCAACAAGGTGGTGTTCAGGCCGTCCAGGGTTTGCAACAGTTGCTGACAACTTTCTGTGTCAGCGTCTGGCATCAGTACAATAAAGTCGCCACTGTCCAGGCGGCCCAGCACGGATTGCAGGGGGCAGCGCGAAGCCAGCACGCTGGCAATATCACGTAAAAACATATGCATATCAGTTTTTCCAAGCACCACAGCAATTTCGGGTAGCTGGCTGGCGCTGAGCATCAGCAGCGCACTAAATCGGTTTTGATAGACGGCGCTGCTGATGGCTTGATTGATGGAGCGTAGCAGGTGTTCTTCGTTCAATAGTCCGGTTTGCAGGTCGCGGCTTACCGCTTCGCGCACTGCGTTGGACAGGACCGCATTGCCATGGGCAATTTGAACAATCAATTGCAGGCTCTGCATGCCATTGATACTGACCGAAGCACTATCAACGGTTGATAACACCTCTTGACCATCGCGCCTGACGGCGGTGAATTCGCAACGCTGGTGCCCGGCCTGAAAAGGGCCAGTCATAAACGTGCGAACCCGCTCGACATCTTCTTCCGCTACCAAGTCAAGAAAGGAAATGCCTTTTGTATCCGCCAGTGCTGGAAACCCAAAAAACCGTAACCAGGCTGGATTGGCATATTGGTGAAAACCATCCTGTAAACAGGCGATGGCATCACGGGTATTGTCCATAAATACTTGCAGGCGCTGATTGAGCTCGCGGGCGTTGCTGATCGCGCGGCGCATCTCGCGGCGTTGCAATAACTGATCAAGCTCACGACGTACCTGATACACAAATTGCACCTGTCCGGCTGCAGATTCCAGCTGGGGCTCGCCGATCAACCCGGCCGCTCCCAGGCTCAACATAGGCAGCCAGCGCGCGGGTGTTTTGCAAATCAGCAAGCAGGGGATATCACGGCGCGAACTCTGCAATTGTCGCAGCAGTGCCTCGCAACTCTGTCCCAGAGAATCTGCTAGTAATAGAATCAGGTCATGGCTCTCGCCACCCGGCACATCATCAGGCAGATGAGTGCCATCAAATTCCCGAGGATTGATGCTGATACCCGCACGGCGTAACAAGGATAGCAGGTTTGCCGCCAGGCCTTCTGCGCCCTGATTGATCAGGATGTTATGTATCGTGCTTGAGTTCATATCAGTATGTTAGTGTGTGATTGAAGGTCGTGCTGGTTTTGTCCTGTCAACGGACGGACTTTATCGGTATCCTAAGCTCATCGGCAGATTATGCAATTGATTGAACAAATCTTACGCCGGAACTACTAAATTGATGACAGAGTTTATGTTATGGCGTCTCCATCAGACCCTTCCCAACAGTCCCCAGAAGATCTTTCTAAGCAAGAGAACCCTGCTGGCGACAACGGTACGGTGTCTTTTACAAAATTCTTGCCGCGACTGAAGCAGATAAAACGCGCCCGAAGCCAGTTAATGGTGTGTTTTCTTACTTTTCCGCTGTACGTCATGGCGGTCACCACCTTGCTGGGTAACGGCCAAGACATTGGCGTGTTGATGATGCTGTATATGGCGCTGTACGCGGGCTTTGGCATCAACCTCTCGGTCAGGCGCTGCCCACGTTGTCATCAGCAATTTTTTGTGAAAAAGTACTTCCTCAACCCGTTTCCACGCAGCTGTGCGCACTGTGGGTTGAGTTGTCATCACACTGTGTAACGGCATCAGTATGTTTACCGCACCCAATCGGGTGCCTTTTTATTAACCGGAGAAAAAAACAATGATTGGATATATCACGCTGGGAACCAATGATTTTGCCAAAGCCGCTGCATTTTATGATGCATTGCTGGCGGAGCTGGGTGGCAAACGTGCGATGGAAATGGACGATCGCTTTATTGGCTGGGGCAACAGCCCTGACGCGCCGATGGTCAGTATTATCAAGCCGTATGATGGCAAAGACGCAACGGTGGGCAACGGCACCATGATTTCACTGGCTGCTGATAGTCCTGCTACGGTTGATCGTGTGTACAAAAAAGCCATTGAGCTGGGCAGCAAAGATGAAGGCGCTGCCGGCCCTCGTGGCGACTCAGGGTTTTATGCAGGTTACTTCCGTGATCTGGATGGCAATAAACTCTGCGTGTTCTGCACAAGCAAGTAAGCTGCTGTGTGGTTGAATAAATGGCTACCATGTGGCGGCAGCCATTTATTCCAGTGCCTGAAGCAACTGCGCAAACCGTGAACTGACCGGGTACGCCCCGGAGGTCCANNCTCTACCGGCAAGTCTGGCCATCGCACCGCCGCGCCAGAACCGTCTGAGTTTAACCACCATTGATAACCATAGGCCCGCGCGTTTAATGAGTTGTTGGGTTGCACGGACTGCTGCACCCAGTCTTCGCTGAGCACTCGCACGCCGTTTAATACCCCTTTATTCAGCATCAACTGACCAAGTCTTGCCCAGTCACGTGCTGACGCATACAGGTACGAGCTGCCTACAAATACGCCGGATGCATCAGTTTCAAAAACAGCGTGCTGAAAACTGAGAGGCACAGCAATGTGTGTTCNNCTGTAGTTAAACTGGCTGCCGGGTTGTTCGGCCAATGCTCTGCCAAGCGCATAGTCTGACGCGGATGCTTCGGTAAATAACATGGCAGTTGCGTCGTCGCCGGGATTGTATTCTTCGGAGAAATCCAGGCCATCGGTCATGGTCAGCAGTTGTTTGATGGTGATATCGCGCCGATTATCGTTTTGCCATGGCGCAAATCCGGCAGTGTCGTCGGCGTTTAACAGACCGCGATATTCCAGATTGCCTATCATGACTGAGGTCAGGCTTTTGGCCATAGACCAGCCCAGCAATGGTGTCTCGGCCGAGGCGCCTTGTGCGTAAGATTCCGCAACGATGTTGCCCTTATGCACAACCAGCAGGGCGCGGGTATCAAGCCCAGCGCTGTTATCCTGAGCTACCAGGGCATCTGTGAGGGATTGAATGGACGGATTAATGCTCTCCACCCGAGTGCCATGCGGCCAGCGGCTGGTGAAAACCGGCAGCGGCGGATGATTCAGCTCATTGCGCTGCGTATAACCTGCATAGTCGTTAGCGCAGCCCAGACCTTCTATGTAAGTCGCGGTGGTGTGGGCCATTCCAAAAAACGAGGTGCTGACAGTGCGCGCTTCATCGTTGTATTGCACGTCAAGGCGCTCGAGAATGCTTGAGTACTGCACAAGATCTGCAAACGCTTGCTGCTGAGAAAAGCCGCTGACATAGCGTGCGCTGCACAGTAGTTTTGCACCCATACCCGATGCCACGCCGGGCGCACTGATAATATACGACGGCGTAATGCCATTGGCAGATAACACCGCAATCAGCAACATGATAATGACGGTAGGGATCAGTTTTTTCATGATTGTTCTCCTGCATATTCGCGTTTGCCGAAAATCCCGGTTCCAATTCTGATCATGGTAGAGCCTTCTGCAATGGCAGCGGCATAGTCATCACTCATGCCCATCGAGAGCGTATCCATGTGCGGATAAAGCGTTTGCATCTCACGGAACAGATCTGCCAGTGGTCTGAACGCGTTCCGCTGTAACTGATGGTCAGCACACGGCGCGGGTATCGCCATCAATCCCCGAAGACATAGTCTGTCCATGTGAGCAACGGCCGCACACAGATCACGCGCCTGCTGGAGATCGACACCGGATTTGGTGACTTCGTTGGACAGATTGATCTGTATACACACGTTTAAGGGAGCTAGCTCCAGCGGCCGTTGTTCCTGCAGGCGCTGGATGATTTTGAGTCGGTCAACACTGTGCACCCAGTCAAAATGCGCAGCAATGTCTCTGGTTTTATTGGATTGAATGGGGCCAATAAAGTGCCAGATGATGCCTGGTGTCGATGATCGCGGGGCAGATAGCTCGGCAATTTTTGCCAAGGCTTCCTGAACGTAGTTCTCACCAAAATCACGTGCGCCGGCGCTCCATGCCTCGCGAATCATGGCGGGGCCATGCGTTTTACTGACCGCGAGCAGTTTCACGCTGCCGGTAACACGCTGATGTAAATGCTCCTGTTCACGTATCGAGGCAAGCAATTGATGATAGTTTGAAGCGATGCTGTTGATGCTCATTCAAATGCCACAACTGGATGATAACGGCCATGATAGTAGCATGTTGGCGCGTTGATAAAACGAGCTTGCCGTACTAAGGCCTTGGCTTTATTGTGCGCAGTACCGTCACAAAGGGCCACCTTCAGAGATAAACAATGGATATCACTAAATTGCTGACATTTGCCGTCAAAAGCGGCGCATCGGATTTGCATTTGACCGCCGGCATGCCACCCATGATTCGGGTTGATGGTGACATGCGCCGAATCGATTTGCCGTTGATGGACCACAAAACAGTCCACGGCCTTATTTACGACATCATGACCGACAAACAACGCAAGGATTACGAAGAATTTATGGAGACGGATTTCTCCTTTGAAGTCCCGGATCTTGCGCGCTTCCGGGTCAATGCCTTTAATCAGAACCGCGGTGCGGCAGCGGTATTTCGAACCATTCCTGCTGAAGTGCTGCCCATGGAAAAGCTGGGCATGGGCAAGATATTTGAGCAAATCTCGAGCATTGCGCGCGGCTTGATTGTAGTGACCGGGCCTACCGGCTCGGGAAAAAGCACCACCTTGGCAGCCATGATCGACTTTATCAACAACACACGGTATGACCACATCCTGACCATTGAAGATCCAATTGAGTTTGTTCACCAGAGCAAAAAATGTCTGGTGAATCAACGCGAGGTGCACAGGGATACCTTGGGTTTTAATGAGGCATTGCGCTCAGCGCTGCGTGAAGACCCGGATATCATTCTGGTCGGTGAGTTACGTGATCTGGAGACTATTCGCCTGGCGTTAACCGCCGCGGAAACAGGTCACCTGGTGTTTGCAACACTGCATACCACGTCTGCCGCTAAAACCATTGACCGTGTGGTAGATGTGTTTCCTGCTGCGGAAAAGGCCATGGTTCGGTCTATGTTGTCAGAATCGTTACAGGCGGTTATCTCTCAGGCCTTGCTGAAAAAGACTGGCGGTGGGCGAGTTGCTGCACACGAAATTATGTTGGGAACCCCGGCGATCAGAAATCTGATTCGAGAAGATAAAGTGGCGCAGATGTATTCTGCCATTCAGACAGGTGCCAATGTGGGTATGCGCACGCTGGATCAGCATTTGCAGCAGCTGGTGCAGTCAGGAGTCGTGAGCAAAGAAGCGGCTCGGAGCAAGGCCAAGACGCCCGAGGCGTTTTTGTGAGGTAACCGGGTTGGCAACCTGATGATAGGCTGCCAACCGGGTGTCAGTTACAAGCCTGCTCAGGTGTAGCTTTCAATTGCAGGACAGGCGCAGAACAGATTACGGTCACCGTATACGTTGTCGATACGGTTGACCGATGGCCAGAACTTATTGTCGCGCAATGCGGCAACCGGGAAGGCTGCTTCATTTTTGCTGTAAGGTCTGTCCCAGCTTTCATCCATGATATCGGCCAGCGTATGCGGGGCATGCTTGAGCATGTTGTTTTCCGCATGCAAGTCGCCCGACTCTACGCGTGCAATTTCATGACGGATACAAATCATGGCTTCGATAAAACGATCCAGCTCAGCACGAGGTTCGCTTTCAGTCGGCTCAATCATCAGTGTGCCCGGCACTGGAAATGACATGGTCGGCGCATGGAAACCGTAGTCCATCAAACGCTTGGCCACATCTTCTTCCGTAATGCCGCTGGCTGCTTTCAGAGGGCGCAGGTCAATAATGCACTCGTGTGCCACGCGGCCATTTTTGCCGGTGTAAAGCACCGGATAATGACCCTCAAGACGTTGGGCAATATAGTTGGCACTTAGAATTGCAATCTGCGTTGATTTTAACAAGCCCGATGCGCCCATCATGGAAATATACATCCATGAAATTGGCAGAATGCTGGCGCTGCCCCACGGTGCGGCTGATACCGCACCGCTGTCGGCATTGGGGCCATCGAGTTTGACAACCGAGTGATTGGCGACAAAGGGTGCCAGGTGCTTTTTGATGCCGATGGGGCCCATGCCGGGACCGCCGCCCCCATGCGGAATACAAAACGTTTTGTGCAGGTTGACGTGTGAAACGTCGGCACCAATATCACCGGGGCGCGACACACCCACCTGAGCATTGAGATTGGCGCCGTCCATATATACCTGGCCGCCGTTGTCATGAATCAGCTGGCAGATATCTTTGACCGCTTCTTCAAATACACCGTGCGTGGACGGGTAGGTAATCATCAACGCTGCAAGATTGTTTTTGTGCTGCTCGACTTTGACTTTGAGGTCGCCCACGTCAATGTTGCCTTTGTCGTCACAGGCAACCACCACCACTTTCATGCTCAGCATTTGAGCGCTGGCCGGGTTGGTGCCGTGGGCTGAGCTTGGGATCAGACACACATTGCGCTGCGTTTGACCAATGCTGTTCAGGTAATTGCGAATCGCCAACAGGCCGGCATATTCACCTTGAGCGCCAGAGTTGGGTTGCATACTGACCGCATCAAAACCGCAGATTTCTGCCAGCATATCTTCCAGTTCACGAATCATCTGTACATAACCCGTCACCTGTTCACGCGGCACAAACGGATGTGGCTTGCTGAATTCCGGCCAGGTAATGGGTAGCATTTCTGCCGTGGCATTCAGCTTCATGGTGCAAGAACCCAGCGGAATCATGGCATGGGCAAGCGACAGGTCACG
>DITX01000109.1:2539-5293 GCA_002422225.1 Gammaproteobacteria bacterium UBA6173 | reverse complement strand
GTCAGCGCTGCATCAATCGCTTCAATGTTCAGTCCTGAGGCATCAGCACCTAACACAATCTGCCAGAGCGTTTCGACCTCAGCAGCACTGGAGCATTCATCCAGACTGATGCCGAGGGTCGCGGCATCTGTGGTGCGCAAGTTATAACCCTGTTGCGCGGCGCGTTGCAGCACGGCATCACGTTGCGCGCCAGTCACTGCGAATGTCAGTGTGTCAAAAAAGGCGGTGTTGGTTTTGATGCCTTTTTGAGTAAGACCGGCAGCCAGAACGCGGGTGAGACGATGAATGCGCAAGGCAATTTTGCGCACGCCTTCCGGGCCGTGATACATCGCATACATGGCCGCAATATTGGCCAGCAGAACCTGCGCTGTGCAGATGTTGCTGTTGGCTTTTTCGCGACGGATATGTTGTTCACGTGTCTGCAATGACATGCGGAAAGCCTGTTTGCCGCGCGCATCGACTGAGACACCAATGATGCGGCCCGGTACGGCACGTTTGTATTCGTCTTTTGTGGCGAAGTAGGCGGCGTGTGGACCACCAAAACCCATAGGCACACCAAAGCGTTGCGTGTTGCCTACAACAACGTCTGCGCCCATTTCGCCGGGCGACTTCAGTAGTGCCAGACTCATCAGGTCAGCGGCGACACACGCAATAGCATTTTTTGCCTGCAGTGCTGCAATCACATCGCCAAGATCAATCACAACGCCGTTACGATCCGGGTACTGGAATATGGCACCAAACACATCATGGTTGGCCGCATCAGCAGCAGGGCCAACAATAATGTCAAAACCAAAACATTCAGCACGGGTGCGGATCACATCAACGGTTTGCGGCAAGGTACCTTCGTCGATGTAAAACGTATTGGATTTGCTTTTGCTGACGCGTTTGGCCAGGGCCATGGCTTCGGCAGCGGCGGTGGACTCGTCCAGCAAGGAGGCATTTGCCAGCTGCATACCGGTTAAATCCAACACCATTTGCTGGTAGGCCAACAGCGTTTCAAGACGCCCCTGCGAAATCTCCGGCTGATACGGCGTGTAAGCCGTGTACCAACCCGGGTTTTCCAGCACATTACGCAGAATCACCGGTGGCGTGACAGTATCGTAATACCCCAGCCCAATCAGTGAGCGGTGCAGTTTGTTCTGCAGAGCCAGTTGTTTCAGGCGATCCAATGCTTCTTGCTCACTGCTTGGAACAGCAAGCGCCAGGGGACGGTTCAGCGCAATCACATCCGGCACTGTGGCACGAATCAGATCGCTGAGTGAACCGTAACCCAGTTCGGCCAGCATGGCCTGCGTATCATGATCATCAGGTCCGATATGGCGGCCGATAAACGATTCAGATTCTTGCAGGGATCGCAGGGGCGTATTTATATTCATTCACACATTCCAGCGTAGGTATCTGCGTCCAGCAGCTCTTCGAGTTCAGCGGGATTACTTGGCAGGATGCGGCAGATCCAGCCATCGGTATAGGGTGCGGTGTTGACGGTTTCTGGCGCATCAGCCAGATCTTCGTTAACGGCAATAATTTCACCAGAGATCGGCGCGTAAATGTCTGAGGCTGCTTTGACAGACTCAACCACGCTGATTTCCTGTTTGGCATCAACCACTTTGCCTTCTTCCGGCAATTCAATAAAAACGATGTCACCCAGCAGTTCCTGGGCATGGTCACTGATACCCATGGTCACAGTGCCGTCTTCTTCGAGTCGCAGCCATTCGTGGGTAGCGGCATATTTCAAATCATCAGGAAAATCGCTCACGGAGAGTTCCTCGTGCTTATAGTTAGTAGTGGATAGTGTTGTGGTTTATTCGAATACTTTTTTGCCCAGGCGTACAAATCCCGGTTTTACCAGGCGCACGGGGATGAGTTTGCCGCGGATATCTACTTCACATTTTTCGACAACGGCATTCTGCGAACCAGACGGGATTCTAGCCAATGCGATGCCATGCTTCAATGTGGGCGAAAACGTCCCACTGGTAATGACACCGTCCTTGATTGAGCCATCAGAAAACGTGCACTGTACGCGCAGTCCTTCGCGCAATACGCCGCGCTCTTCCATGACCAGTCCGGACAGCACGGGCAGTTCACCGCGCTTAAACGCATCGCGCTGGTTTTCCAGCACACTGCGGCCTATGAAGTCACGATCAGCCGGTTCCCAGGCGATGGTCCAGCCCATATTGGCGGACAGGGGAGAGATGCTTTCGTCCATATCATGGCCGTAGAGATTCATACCGGCTTCCAGACGCAGAGTGTCGCGCGCGCCCAGACCAATGGGTTTGACGCCAGCCGCAAGCAGCTCATCCCAGATACCCGGTGCTTCGTTATCTGGCAGCATGATCTCCACGCCGTTTTCCCCGGTATAGCCGGTGCGGGCGATAAACCAGCTGCCAAATTCCGCGCCATTGAAGTTTTTTAAGCTGCCCACTTGTACGGCTTCAGCAGATGCGCCTTTGCTGTTAAGCAGATCCATCACAATGTGCATGGCCGCCGGGCCTTGTACCGCCAGAATGGCCAGCTCAGGGCGCTCCGTCAGTTGTACGTCGTAAGCCGCGACTTGCTTATTCATCCAGGCCAGATCTTTTTCGCGGGTACCACAGTTGACTACCAGGCGGAATCCCCACGCCATGCGATACACAATCAGGTCATCAATGACACCAGCCTGTTCATTCAGCATGCCGGAATACAAGGCATGACCAGCTTCTTTCAGGCGCGCCACGTCATTGGCCAACAAATAACGCAGCCAGCTTTCTGCCTGCG
>DITX01000109.1:0-2341 GCA_002422225.1 Gammaproteobacteria bacterium UBA6173 | reverse complement strand
TCACTGTCCAGTGAAAACACCACTGAGCTCGAGCGGCCAACAATCTGATCCCTTGGGATAAAGCTGTACATGCGACTGTCAGCGCTGTTGTCACGATTGTCACCCAGCACAAAAAAGTGATCGCCAGGCACTTGCGCGGGGCCGTAGCTGCGTGTTGAGCGGTTGCTTCGACTCGGCGACAACATGGCCTGATAGGTGCTGTTAAACAAGTGCTCTTCAATGGTCACGCCTTCGCGGCTTTCTTCCAATACCTCAAAATCCACCACGGTGTCATTGACCATCAGGACATTGTTGCGCATGTAAACAGTATCGCCCGGCAGCCCAATGATACGTTTGACCAAGCGTTTACCCGCTGCAGAGGAGTCGATGATGACGATGTCGCCATGGCTCGGATCGCCGGTTGTCATCACAGTAATATCGGTAAAAGGAATCTTGAGGTCGTACGCCAGCTTGTTAACCCAGACCTTGTCGCCATCGAGCAACGTTGGCTGCATGGAGCGCCCGGAGATGGAGTTCAGGTCAGCAATCGCGCTCTTGAAACAGACGATGGTCGCCAGTATCAGCAGAAATTTGCGGTTTTCACGCCAGAAGGCGAGCAGGTAGTGTTTCATTGCTGATCTTTCTCATTGGAAAATCAAGAGCGTGTAAAAAATTAACCGACTAACATTACGCCATTGCCTCAAGTCGGTCAATCCAGTGATTAGCCAAGCGCTTTTGAGCTAAGCAGGGTCAGAATACAAAGTGCGATCGCCCAAGTGACACACGCCGCGATGTCCAGAATTACATACTTGCGTGTGCCAAAACCAGAGACTCCAAGCAGGGCCGGGACAAGGCTGCGGATCGCCGGGATGAAACGACCTATAAACACCGCAAAACTGCCGTGCCGAAGAATAAGTTGCTCACCCCGATTGAGTTGAGTGGCATACTTTTGAGCAAGTCGTGAATGGTGAAAGCCGGGTCCTGCACGATGGCCGAGCCAGAAACCTACTTGGTCGCCAGCGACTGCCCCCGCAAACGCCAGAAATCCAATTTGATAAAGCCCTATCACGTCGTTGTTAAGTAACAGAGTTGTTGCTATCAACAAAAATGCACCAGAGACAAAAATACCAATACCAACGCATGATTCAGCAAAAGCGAAAGCTGCAACGATAATGGGTGCTAAGTGCCGATTACTGTTAAGCCACTCAGTAAGTAAGGTTTCTATTTTGGTTTGCTCGCATTTGAAGTTACCCGTCACATTGCCCAGTTTTCTGTAGAATTCTACGTCACCGGCTGCTAAGTGGATCTGAGTAGCGTATTGGCAGGTATAAAAAGTCGAATTGACAAGGTCTGGGTTTGAGATAATCATACTGTACAAGTATCCAGATATTTGTGCGGCGTTGATGTAATCAATCAGGCAGGAATAACATGTCTCTATCCGCCTTCCACCCGGCCAGCCGGGNNCATACGCTGATTGCTGCACCTACCGGCAGCGGTAAAACTCTGGCAGCTTTTTACGCCGCCATTGATGAGCTGGTGTGGCAGGCGCAAAAAGCCGCGTTGCCGGCGGTGACCCGCATTTTGTACATTTCCCCCTTGAAGGCCCTAAGCAACGATATCGAGCGTAACCTGCAACTGCCGCTGGCTGGCATAGAAGATGAGTTGTTTATGCAAGGTGCTCATCCGGCCGGCATACGTGTGGCGGTGCGTACCGGTGATACGCCGCAGTCCGATCGCCAGAAAATGCTGAAAAATCCGCCTCACATTCTGGTGACCACACCGGAATCGGTGTATCTGCTGCTGACCAGTATCCACGGTCGCAACATGCTACGCGGTGTCACCACCGTCATCATTGATGAAATTCACGCCATGCTCGGCGACAAACGTGGCTCGCACTTGTCCTTGTCGCTTGAACGGCTGCAGGCGCTGACCAAGCAGCCATTTCAGCGTATTGGTTTGTCTGCGACACAAAAGCCCATCGACATGGTGGCGAATTATCTGGTTGGCAATCATCCCGGCGCATCGTGCGCCATAGTGGATAGCGGATACAGTCGAAAACGCCATATCCGTATCGAAGTGCCATCGTCGCCTTTATCTGCACTGATGAGCAATGAAGTGTGGGCAGAGTTGTATGAGCGCCTGGTGGAGTTGATCACGCAGCACCATACAACGCTGGTGTTTGTGAATACCCGCCGCTTGTCTGAGCGTCTGGCCATGGCCTTGTCCGAGCGGCTGGGCGCAGACAGTCTGTTTGGTGACGCCGGTGCCAGCCTGGTGAGTTCGCATCACGGCAGTATGAGCAAGGAGCGCCGTCACAAAGCCGAGCAGCAGTTAAAGGCCGGCAAGTTAAAAGTGCTGGTGG
>DITX01000029.1 GCA_002422225.1 Gammaproteobacteria bacterium UBA6173 | reverse complement strand
GCATGTTGGTTCATCAAGTCCGCGAAGGCTTCTTCGCTGCCGGCGATGTGCTCTGCCATGGCTACGCTGGCATCATTTCCTGACTGAATAATGATGCCACGCAACAGATCTTCCACACGCACATAGCTGTTGACGTCCACAAAGGTTTTAGAGCCTTGCGTGCGCCAGGCGCGTTCGCTGATAAACACCTGATCATCCAGGCTCAGATTGCCATTGTCGATCTCATATTCAGCCACATAGGCTGTCATGATTTTGGTCAGACTGGCCGGCGGCAGGGACTCATCTGAGTTCTGCTCCATGACCACATGGCCGGATATTGCATCAAGCAGAATAAAGCTGCTGGCGGCAATATCCGGGGCACGCGGCACAATCGCCTGCATGGTAGGTGCAGGCGTTGTTGGCCTGGGTGTTGGCGTTTGTGCAAACGACATCACTGCTGAACTCAATGCCACAGACCCCGCCAGCAAGATCGCGACACTACGACGCCAGCGAGTCACTGGCGTGACGTTTTGTTGTGTTTGCTTGCTCATACCAAAAATCCTGTTTGAAACTTCATTCTTCAACCACATAGGGCTGTCCCAGATTTGCTGACTGCATCAACTCGGAAATTCGTTCGATTTCCCGCTGATCCGATATGGGGCCGACACGAACGCGATGCAACTGCTGATTTGAATTTGCGGCCTGAATAGACCGGATAAACACGGGACGGCTGGTCAGGCCACGCAGCCGGTCGGACAGACGTTGTGCCGCACGCAGGTCAGAAAACGCCCCCGCCTGTAAGTAGCGATCGGTTGCTGACACCGGATTGCTTGGCGTTGCGGTAGTCGTCGACGCCACAGCGCTATTGGACGCAGTATTGGCCGCAAGAATTACGTTCTGCCCCGGCACGATTGCTTCCAGATGCACCAGTGCTGTCCCTTGATTAGAGAATCCGAGCTTATAGGCGGCGGCATACGACAGGTCGATGACGCGTTCATTATGAAAGGGGCCGCGGTCGTTCACACGTACAATAATGCTACGCTGATTTTCCAGATTGGTAACGCGCAAAAAGCTGGGAATCGGCAAACTTGTGTGCGCCGCCGACACCTGAAACATGTCGAAAATTTCCCCATTAGAGGTCTGGTGCCCGTGGAATTTTTCGCCGTACCAAGAAGCCAGTCCCGTTTGTTGGAAACCCTCTTCACTTTGCATCACACGGTAGCTGCGCCCATTTACCGTATAGGGTGAACGGTTGCCAGCCATCGTGCGATTGATGGGCACAGGAATCACATCTCGAATCTGCGAAGGGTCTAGGGGCTGAGACGGCGCTCTATCCTGCGAAATACTGTATCGCCCGGCGTTTGCAACGGGTGCAGACGACGATGGCGGGGGCGATGTGCTTTGACAGGCTGCCAGCAAAAGCAAACATGATGACAGAAGAAATAGTTTTAAATTCAAAGCACTTTCTCTTTAGTTCAGGTTCGTGGATTCGGGCCCTTGCTAAGCGCATAAAAAGACCGGCGTGGAACCGTTATAAAACGAGACGATGTTACCGCTTTACGGCCTGCTTGTCAGTAACAGGCTGTCCGCCCCAGCCGCCTCTTTCTCAAGCAAAGGCAACATATAAGCATCCAGAACCTCCCTCGCCAGTGGTCCACCCTGAGAGCTGCCGCCTTCACCATTTTCTATAAAAACAGCAACCGCGATTCTGGAATGTGGTGACGCATCAAACGCAATGAACATCGCGTGATTCAAATGTTCATCACTGATGTGATCCGGTTCGATACGATTGCCGCGCGAATCTACCTGCACACCAACAACTTGCGCGGTACCTGATTTGCCGCCCATCGGATAGGCCAGTGGTTTTGCACCCGCTACAAACGGATATGCTGTGCCTTCATGCCTACGGTTATTACGATCATAAGGCTTACTGACAGTGTGCTCCATGGCGCGCCGCACCAGCGCTATATTTTCCGGCGAAGGAAGCAGTGGCTGCGTCACCTCTTCACCGTCAAACAGGATATCGGCAAAGTCATCGGTTCCATCCTGCACGGCCTTCAAAAAACGCGGGCGCTTGAATACGCCGTGATTGGCGATGGTGGCAACCGCACTGGCCATTTGCAAAGTAGTGGCCTGAAACATACCGTTGCCAAACCCTTCAGCAGGCGTCTCACCCGGGTACCATGGTTCGTTTTTAACAGCGCGTTTCCATTCTGGCGACGGCACTATGCCGCGATTTGCTTCAGGCACATCAATGCTGGTGTTGGCCCCAAATCCCCAAGTCAGCAAATAATCGTGGATCGTTTGGATACCCAACTCAACTGCCACATGGCTGAAGTAGGTATTACAGGATTGATAAATGGCGCGCTCCAGGTCAACCGAGCCGTGGCCAGACTTATCCACCCACCAGGTCCAGTCGTAATAGGGCCGCGCGCGACCAGGCAAACGATAATAACCGGGATCTGAAATCAAGGTTTCTGGTGTGACAACCCCATGGTATAGCCCGGCCAAACCAATAAATGGTTTGATCGTTGAGCCCGGCACACGTGAATTCACCGCGCGATTAAACATCGGGGAATGGCGGGAACTGTTCAGCGCGGCCAATTGGTCACGAGAAATACCCGTCACAAACAGATTGGGGTCGTAACCTGGTTTACTGACCATAGCCAGAATGCCGCCGGTAGAAGGTTCAATTGCGACAATAGCACCGCGTCTATCACCTAATGCGGCTTCCGCAGCGCGCTGCAACTCAACATCAATATGAAGTTGCACATCCATACCGGGAACCGGATCATTGCGCCCCAGCACACGCGTTACTCGACCGCGGTTGTTCTTCTCAACGGTCTCGAAACCGACGCTACCGTGCAGATAATCTTCGTAGGTCTTTTCGATACCGGTTTTACCGATCTGATTGGTACCGCGGTAATCCAGCACTTGTTCCTCAGACATGCCCTGCAACTCTTCGCGATTGATCTCAGATACATACCCCAGAGCATGGGCAATAGATTCGCCAAATGGGTAATAACGGACAAGCTGCGCTTCAACGGCCAATCCCGGCAATTTGTGCTGATTGACTGCAATATGCGCAATCTCCTCGTCACTGAGTTTGAACTTCAGGGGTACCGAACTCATGGGAACAGCCCGCCGACTCAGGCGTGTCTGATACTGCTCAAGTTCTTCGTCACTCAAACCAATTTCTTCCCGAAGCAATGCCAGCGAACGGTCAAACTCTGATGCCAGTTCACGCACTACGGTAAGGTTAAAAATAGGTCGATTGTCGGCCAATAAGACGCCGTTGCGGTCGTAGATCAGTCCGCGGGTTGGCGGTATAAACTGCGAGTGCAAACGATTTCCCTCTGATCGCTCAGAGTAATAACTGTGGTTTACAAACTGCAGATTGATCATCCAGCCGATCAGGATCATCGCCAGCAGGGCAACCACCACACAGGCAACTACCAGACGCCGACTGAATATCTGAATTTCGTGTTTGTGTTCGTCCAGGCGGAATTTCTTGACCATAGTCACCCGAGAATACTTATTGCCCTGAAAAAAAGCGTGAATTGCTTATAGGACAGGCATTTGGGCGATAAGTTTACATGGGTTTCTCATTATGTCCAGATTTAGGCTAAATCTGTTTTTATGTCCGGTGATAGGGGTGTCCTGCCAACACACTCCAAACCCGATAAATCTGCTCAGCAAGCACAATGCGCACCAGAGGATGGGGCAAAGTCAATGCAGAAAGTGACCATTTTTCGTCCGCCCGCCCAAGACATTCCGGACTTAGTCCGTCAGGGCCGCCGACCAACAAACTGAGGTGTTTGCCATCATCACGGATGGCCCCAACTCTTGCCGCCATGGCTTTCGTACTCAGCGAACGCCCCAACACGTCGAGTGCCACCACATGATCCCGGGCTGACAGTCGGCTCAGCAGTGCCTCGCCTTCCTGTCGCATCGCTTGCTGGGAATCGCTATTTTTGCCACGTTTACCCAGCGGGACTTCGATACACTGCAAACTGAATTCTGCGGGCAGGCGTTTGCTGTATTCCTGCACCCCCTCCTGCACCCAGTCAGGCATGCGGGTGCCCACAGAAATCAGATTGATCTTCACTGCATGTCCGTCTTGCTGGCCGGCACCAGCGCTTTTATGTTCCACAGATCTTCCAGACGATACAGTGCGCGGGTAGCAGATAACATCAGATGTACAATCACATCACCCAGATCCACCAATACCCAGTCAGCATGCCCACGCCCTTCTATGCCTTGCACTTGCAATCCTGCCTTTTTGGCATTCACGATCACTTCATCGGCCATCGCTTTAATATGGGTGCTCGAGGTGCCGGTAACGATGATCATGCAATCTGTAATGGGCGTCAGGGTGCGCACATCAAATACTTCAATGTGCTGGCCTTTGATGTTTTCCAGTGAATCCACAACCAGTTCACGGATTTGTTCGGTATTCAATTATGTATTGCTCCTGACTGCAGCATCCGGTTATTCAGATACTGACAAAATTAAAAATAAAGCCTGTGCTCGCGGATATACGTTTGCACGGAATGGGGCAACTGGGCTGGCATTTCACCGCGGGCCAGTGCTTGCCTGATGGCACTGGACGAAATCGGCAGATCAAGACTCTCCATGAATAAAACACTGCCGCTTTGCTGTGCAAACAGCTCAGCAACACGCTCAACGCGACGTCTGGCCACCTCTATCGCCAAAGCGTCGGGCAAGTCGGGGGTAACACCCGGACGACCCGTCACACACAAATGGCAAATGTCAATCAAATGGCGCCAGCGATGCCAGGTCGGTAATGACAAAAAGCTATCCAAACCTAATATGTAGACCAGCGTGGCGTCAGGAAATTCACTCGCAAATGTCTGGAGCGTATCAACCATGTACGACACACCGGGTCGTTGCAATTCGCGTTCATCCACGATCAGACGTGGCTCCTCCGACACCGCCAATGTCAACATACAAACGCGATGTTCCCCAGAGGCACCTGGCTGCCCGCGATGATTGGGCACTGCACAAGGCACCATGTGCACAACATCCAGACTCAGCGTCTCCAGCACCTGCCTAGCAACAGCAAGGTGGGCCAGATGAACCGGGTCAAACATGCCGCCCATGACACCGATACGTCTTTGCATGTAAAACCCTTTTAGGTACGGATGTGGCCATCTCCGATCACAATGTATTTTTGTGAGGTCAGCCCTTCGAGCCCAACAGGTCCGCGTGCGTGCAATTTGTCAGTAGAAATGCCAATTTCAGCGCCCAGCCCATACTCAAAACCATCGGCAAAGCGCGTCGAGGCATTCACCATCACTGAACTGGAATCCACCTCGCGCAGAAAACGCTGCGCACGGCGAAAATCTTCGGTGATGATGGACTCTGTGTGTGCTGAGCTGTATTTGTTGATGTGTGCAATCGCTTCATCAAGACCAGCGACCACTTTCACCGCCAGTACCGGTGCAAGATACTCCTCAAACCAGTCCTGCTCCTGAGCGGGTATTGCGCCGGGCAGAAATGGCAATGACCGTTCACAGGCGCGCAATTCAACGTGGTGCGGCGCATAGGCTGCCGCCAGCACGGGCAAAATGTCAGCAGCCACTGCTTCAGCGACCAACAGGCTTTCCATGGTATTACAGGTACCATATCGTTGGGTTTTGGCATTCAGCGCTACGTTGACCGCCTTTTTCAGATCAGCACCATCATCAATATACACATGACAGTTGCCATCCAGATGTTTGATGACCGGCACCCGTGCCTCAGCACTGATGCGTTCAATCAGGCCCTTGCCACCGCGCGGCACTATCACATCCACAAACTGCGGCATGGTGATCAATAAACCAACGGCCGCTCTGTCAGTAGTTTCGACCACTTGCACCGCCTGCTCTGGCAAACCGGCTTCAGCCAGACCTGCGCGGATAAAACCAGCAATCGCCTGATTGGAATGCATGGCTTCTGACCCACCTCGCAAAATGGTGGCATTACCAGACTTGAGACAGAGGCTGGCCGCTTCACAGGTCACATTCGGGCGAGACTCGTAAATAATGCCGACCACGCCGAGTGGCACACGCATTTTGCCAACCTGAATACCGCTTGGCATAAACCGCATGTCGGTAACTTCACCCACCGGATCCTGAAGTGCAGCCACCTGACGCAAGCCTTCAATCATGCCGTCAATGCGGGCAGGAGTCAGCGCCAGTCTGTCCAGCATGGCGGCATCCAGACCTTTGTCGCGACCGGCCTGCAGATCAATCTGGTTAGCCGCTGCCAGCTGGGCTCGGCCCGCTTCAATGGCATCAATCATCGCCAACAACGCCGCGTTTTTAGTTGCAGTGCTAGCGGCTGCCATGACGCGAGACGCCGCACGAGCCTGCGCTCCCAGCGTATTCATGTAAGTGGAAATGTCGCTCATGCGTGTGCGAATCCAGTCAGTCCGGTGAAAAGGCCGGCATTATAGCCCAGATGGCGCCGCACGGCATACGCCAAATCTGCATGAGGGGTGGCATTGGGGTCGGAGGGCAACCTCCGACCCCCATGCCACCCTACCATCCAGTTTGTCAGATAAAATTCTGCAAACTCATCTCAGACGGATACGGATGCATATACCAGGAACGGCTGATGTATTCGTTGGGATAGTGGCGAAAATAGTGATTAAGCAAGGTAATAGGAACAATAAGGGGTAGATAACCTTGCAAATAGCGCTCAAACGACTCGCGCAATTCAGCTTTGTCATCGGCCTGCAGATCATCACGCAAATAGCCCTGAATATGCTGCAACACGTTCACATGATCACCTCGACTGGCGCGCTTTTTGAGCGCGGTCATCAGCGCCAGCAGGTACTGATCAGCAATTTCCGCCACATTGTCTTTGCGCGCTGATGCCAGTAAAGGTCCTTGTTCACGATAGGTTTTCTGACAATGACTCATCAGAATCAGTTTGTGGCGCGCATGAAAATCCGTCAGGGTGGCAACGCTGAGTCCTTGCGCCAACATCTGCTTCCAGCGATACATCACATAAACACGCTGAATAAAGTTTTCGCGCAGAATGGCGTCACCCAGGCGTCCTTCCTCCTCAACCGGCAGTGCCGGAAATTTCTGCATCACTCGTTCCGCAAAAATACCCGCACCGTCTTTGGCGGTGGTCGTTGCTTCTCCACGGGTCTGATAGATTTTTACCCGTTCCATGCCACAACTGGGCGAATCGCGTTTAAAAATGTAGGCACACAAACCAGACACCCAGTGCATCTGCGCATCTGCACTGTCGCGCAGCCTCTGTGTGTAATCGAGTGCATAATTTTCACTATCGACGCAGATCACCTCATCACTATGCCTGACCAGGCGGATCGGTTTACGTGGAACACCCAGACCAATATCCACTTCCGGGCAAAACTTGCGGTATTCGAAATATTCACCCAACGTCTGCTCGATATATGAATGCAGTTTGTGCCCGGAGTTAAAGCGAACTTCATCACCAAGCAGACATGCGCTGATGCCGACCGGTATCTTGTGATCTTGATGTTTATCAACAGTCAACTTACTTGCTCCCGTGCAGCACTTTCCAGATGCAGTTCACCCTTGATCAGCTGGATTTTTTTATAGCGTGGCAGTTGTTTGATACGGTATTCCAGTTGCAAAGCGGCAACGCGATCGACAACTTCAATGCTGTGTACCAAAGTCAGCGGCAAACGCCCCCGCAAATAACGCGCGCACAGTCGCCCTTGTGAGTCATGCTCCTTGAACCGGCGATTTACATCGGTGGCAATACCAGTGTAGTAACTCTGATCACCACACTGGATGATGTAAACATACCAAGGCGTGCTCGTCACAGCACTTGCCAGGTTGTGGCTTCAATATCCGCCTTTTCTCCTGCGGATGTCGGAGCCGGTACGAGCATACGCGCCCGCCCTTCTTCCTGCAGCTTGTAAAGATGCGCAAGCAAGGTTTTTTTGGCCCAAGGCAATAAGTGGGAAGGCACATCGTTATACGCCAACAATACCAGTTCATCCAGAACACAGGACTTCAAGGTTGTCAGTGCTGCCACGATCTTGAGTTCACGACGTTGTCGATGCCGGATCAGCGTGCTGATCATCTGTTCTGGCTCCATCATGACCTCGCCATGCCCGGGCGCTAAGGCGCGCAGCGGCAAGTGCCTGAGATATTCCAGTGACTTCATGTAGTCCGACATATTGCCGTCCGGCGGCAAGATTACGGGCGTTGTGCCCTGCAAAATATGGTCCCCGGTAAACAACATGCCATCTTCTTCCAACAGAAAACACAGATGATTGGACACGTGCCCGGGCGTATGAATCAGCTTGATACTGAATCCATCACACAATATCTGCTCATCGTGACCATACCGGCGATCTGGCACAAAGCTGCGATCCTGATATTGGGCTTCGGCATGCGGTGCCAGTCCAATCACTTGTGCACCAGTGAGTGCCTGCAAAGCAGAGGTGCCCGGCGAGTGATCGCCGTGTGTATGTGTTACAAAGATCCATTTTAATGGACGACCACCCAAGGCCTGCATGATTGCCTGCGTGTGAACCGGCATGGCTGGCCCCGGGTCAACCAGGGCTAACGCTTGATGTCCAATCAAATAACTATTGGTCCCCGGCCCGGTCATCACACCGGCATTCGGGCACAACAATCGCTGTACGGGTATCTGTCCTATTGTTACATCAACCGCGACGCCGGCAACAAAGCGGGAAGTTTCCATAATCACTCACAAAATTCTCTGGCGGATCACGCATCAGCCGCCATGATAGCGGGTTTACCTCAACTGGCAACTGGCCTTTCGTCGCAGTTCACGTTATAAAAGGCGCCTTCAAGAACCCGCATCGCTCAGGGGCAAAAGAAATCGAGCACTAAAAAGGTGACCACAACAATCATGCACAAAATAAGAACTTTTAATCAGATTGCCAACCTGGGACTACAGCGCTTTCAGGCCACCCGCTACATTGTTGGCGCGGAAATGAACGACGCTGATGCGATTTTATTGCGCAGCCACAAACTTAGTACGGCTGATCTTGGCCCCACCATCAAGGCCGTTGCGCGCGCCGGCGCAGGGGTCAACAACGTGCCCGTGCCTGACTGCACCGCACGTGGAATTGTTGTGTTCAACGCGCCAGGCGCCAATGCCAATGCCGTTAAAGAGCTGGTGCTCAGTGGCATGTTGCTGGCATCGCGCGGCATCATCCCCGGCATACGCTATGTGGACACGCTCAGCACAGTGACCGATCACGCCGAGCTCAACAAGTTGCTGGAAGCGGAAAAGAAGCGCTTTGCGGGCTATGAGTTGGCGGGCAAAACCCTCGGCATCATTGGCCTGGGTGCTATCGGATCACTGGTGGCTGGTATGGCGATCAATTTGGGCATGAAAGTACTGGGTTATGACCCTGCCTTGTCTGTTGACGCGGCCTGGCGCTTGCCCAATCAGGTACAAAAGATCGAGAACGTCAGTGCCCTGCTGGCGAACTCCGACTATGTCAGTCTGCATCTGCCGGTACTCGACAGCACCCGCGGATTGATCAATGCTGACATGGTCGCCGCGATGAAACCCGGCTTGTGCCTGCTCAATTTTTCGCGCGATGAGATTGTGGACACCGCAGCCGTCGTGGCAGGCCTGGATGCCGGTGCGCTGCGCATGTACATCAGCGACTTCCCGCGCCACGAATTGATAGGCCGCGACGACGTCATTCTCATGCCACACATCGGCGCCAGCACCGAAGAAGCCGAAGAAAACTGCGCCATTATGGCCGCTGAGCAGCTGAAGGATTTTCTCGAGAATGGTAACATCCGCAACTCCGTGAACTTCCCCGCCCTGTCACTGGATCGTGTACAAGGGGCCGCCAGCGGAACACGGCTTGCGATCAGCAATAAAAACGTGCCGGGCATGCTGGGTAAAATTCTGTCCATTCTTGCCGAACAGGATATTAACGTAGTCGATATGATCAACAAGAGCCGCGACGACATCGCTTACAACCTGATTGATCTGGCCAGCACACCGTCACCTGCCGCCGTGCAGGCCATTGCGTCCACCGACGACGTGATCAAGGTGACCTTGCTGTAGGGATGCACGTAACTATTTGATACAGCGATAAAAACCAAAAATTTGATTTTAAATACAACTGCTAGCAAGGACTTGACGATGAACCGCATATTTAACTTTGGGGCCGGCCCGGCCATGTTGCCACTGCCTGTGCTTGAAAAAGCCAAAGAGGAGTTTTTGGACTGGAAAGGGCTTGGCATGTCCGTGATCGAAGTCAGCCATCGCAGCGCCGAGTTTGAGGCATTGCTGACCGAGACCGACCAATTGATGCGCGAACTGGCTGGATTGCCAGATAACTTTGACATTCTGTATGTACACGGCAGTGCACAAATGCAGTTTGCCGCCATTCCGCTCAACCTGATGCCATTAAAGTCCGCACACAAAGCCGCTTTTATTGAAAGCGGCCACTGGACCGTGCTGGCTCGTAAGGAAGCAGCACGTTATGGCAAGGCCGTGACCGTCGCCAGCAGCGAAAGCAGCAACTTCAATCACATTCCTGACTACGATGTGTCCACACTGGATGCAGATACGTCCTACGTTCATATCACCAGCAACAACACCTTGTTTGGTACACGCTGGAACGAGTTCCCCGATACCGGCGATATCCCGTTGGTAGCGGACATGACCTCAGAACTGATGTCTCGTGTCATCGACTACAACAAATTTGGCCTGGTGTTTGCCGGTCTGCAGAAAAATCTCGGCCCATCAGGCATGGCAGCGGTATTGATTCGCAAGGATCTGATTGGTCACGCCATGCCACAGACGCCTAATCTGCTGAACTACGACACCTACGCCAAGAATCACTCCATGCCCAACACCATCAACACCTTTGCCGTGTATATGATGAACCTGGTACTGCATTGGCTGAAGGATCAAGGCGGGGTGCCAGCGATGGAAAAAATCAACGCACAGAAAGCCAAAATCATTTATGACGCCATCGACAGCACTGATTTTTACCGGGGCGCGGCGCAAAAAGCCCACCGTTCACAAATGAACATCACCTTTACGTTGGCCAACAGCGAACTGGACAAGAAGTTCCTTGATGAAGCACAGGGGCATGGACTGTACGCACTCAAAGGTCACCGTGTGGTGGGCGGTATGCGCGCATCGGTCTATAACGCCATGCCGGTAGCAGGTTGCCAGACCTTGGCTGACTTTATGGCAGATTTTGCCCGTCGCAACGGTTAATCCTGAACATCGGGGAGGCAGCAACTCACTGCGCTGCCTCCGCAGCCCCATACCTGATGCGATTGACATACCACACGGCTTTGCCCTCGGGCGTTCTGACAATCACCTCGTCACCTTCCTCTTTCTGCAGCAGCGCCATGGCCATCGGACTGTCGACTGAGATGACATCTTTGCGATCAAATATCTCGTCGTAACCAACAATCTGGAACCGGCGGATCTCGCCTTGTTCGCTTTCTACTTCAACATGCGCGCCAAAAAAGATTTTGTCCGTGTTGTCGGGCAAGGCTTCGACGACCTGCAGTTCTTCCACACGCTTACTCAAATAACGCACACGACGGTCGATTTCACGCAGACGCTTTTTATTGTATTGGTAGTCGGCATTTTCACTGCGGTCACCGAGACTGGCAGCCCATGAAACCTTTTTGGTGACGTCGGGTCGCTCTATGCGCCAGAGTTGATTCAATTCGTCTTTCAAGCGCAGCATGCCGGCTTTGGTGATCAGGTTTTTCCTCATCGATTTACCTCGCAAACACAGTATCCCACAGAACTTCTCCCCTTGCGCCAATCCGGTATACCATGCGGGCATGAAACGCATCAGCATCCTCGTCTGCCCACAAGCGCTGGCTTCCAGCGTCGCCATCCCTCTGGAGATGATCAGCGCGGCTGACACCATTCACCGAATAAAAAACCATCAGCGCCAGCCCAGTCTGGCGTTAAAAACCGTGGCACGCGATGCGAGCACCCTGCTGGCCATGAGTGGCGGATTGTTGCTACAGCCCACTGCCAATCTGACTGACAACACACAAAACACCATGGTGTTTATTCCCGCCCTGTGGGGAAATCCGCGTGCTGCGGTGCGTCAGTTACCTGAGGCAGCCGCCTGGTTACGCCAACAATATGCTGGAGGTGCCTCCATTTGCAGCGTGGGCACCGGCAGTTACTTTCTGGCCGAAGCTGGTTTGCTGGATCAACGCCCGGCCACCACACACTGGCGCTATTTTGATGACTTTCAGGCGCACTACCCGGCCATCAAGCTGGAACGCAAAAAATTCATCACACACAAAGACAGACTTTATTGCACAGGCAGCGTCAACGCCGTACGAGATGTCATGCTGCACTTTGTAGAACAGCTTTTCAGCAGCGCCGTGGCCGATGAAGTGGCGCGCCATTTTACGCATGAACTCAAGCGTTCGTATGAATCGTTTTTGTTGGCGGCCGACCCACAAGACAGCCATCATGACGAGCTGATTATCAAAATCCAGGAATGGCTGCAGAAAAACTACCCGCGTGAAATAAACATGCAGGCACTCTCAGTTCACTTTGGTTTAAATGTCAGATCCTTCAACCGGCGCTTCAGGCAAGCTGCCAATCAGACACCGGTGGAATATCTACAGGAAGTACGCATCAGCCAGGCGCGTGATTTGTTAAAACTCAGCAACCTGAGTATTGCAGAAATTGCGTTTGCGGTTGGGTATCACGACGTCAGTTACTTTACCGGCCTGTTCCAGCGCCTGCATAGTGTGACACCCAAGGCTTATAGACGACTGGTGCGCACCAAAATGTTTAAAGTCGCCAATCAGGCAAATTAAACCTCTCAGCATGATCACGGCGTCTGATATTTAGCCTTCCACTCGGTATAGGGCATACCGTACACACGTTCCCTGGCATCTTCGTAACCAATTTCCAGACCACGTTCTTCAGCGGCTGCGCTATACCACTTGGCCAGACAATTGCGGCAGAAACCGGCTAAATTCATCAGGTCAATGTTTTGTACCTGTTTGTTGTCATCCAGGTGTTTTAACAACTGGCGGAAGGCGGCAGCTTCCAGTTCAAGTTGCTGATAGTCGGTGAGTTGCTCGGTGGCAGACATGGTCGTGTTGACTCCCTGCGATTTGGTAATGTACTGAAAGAGGTTGATCTGATTGCAAGGGGAGCCCATCGGTGGACGGGCTCCTTGTGTGCGGTCGGTCTTGAGGGTAATTAAGACTTAACCGACTGCGCTGGTATATTCCGGTAACTCGTCGTCGACCACATCATCAAGGCCGTCGTCCACGGCATCGGGATTTTTGTGGATGGCTTCTTTACGGTGCTTTTTGTCGACAGACTTTAATTGTCGCTCCGCTGCATTAAATGCATCGCGGATGGCAACGTACAAATCTTCGTGAGCATGATTGTCATGCTGCTCCTGGGTGACAACAACAGGTTTACCACCTGTGTGTATCTCGATAGCGACTGAAAAGACTTTGCCTTTGTGCTGATTATTGTGAGGTGAATCCAGAACCACCCGACCGCCGATAATGTCATTGCTGAAGCGACGTAACTTTTCTATGCGTTTTTGCACGCTGTCGTTCAAGGCGTCGGATTGGTCGATATTATGAAACACTACTTGAAATTCATTGGACATAATCAATTGTCTCCTGTTTAACGCTGATCATTTATCAATGTGTTTACTCTATCTACTTCAGCTACCCTCCTGCTCCGTGCGGAGCCAGTCTTTAAAACGTTTCTAGAAACTATCGGCCAATCGGGCTACTGCAAGCGCATAATTATTTGCGCAGTTGTAGCGCAAAATGGCGCGGAAATTCGGGTAAGTCAGGAAAGCCTGACCATCGGCACCATCAGGGAACACAATGGATGCGGGAATATCGGCGGATGGTAAATCATCACCACCTACTTGTCTGACACCGTACATCTGCCATTCGTTCACTGGCAACTGCACGGTATGTCGACGCAGGACACTACAGGAATGCACTACATCGACTTGTTGCCATTGCTCGGCGCGCGCGTGGTAATCGGCTGGGATCGCGACTTCACGGCCCCAACGCTCGCCTTCGCGCCAACCAGCCGCAGCCAGATAATTGGCTATCGATGCAAATACATCCGCCTCGGTTGTCCAGATATCGCGACGGCCGTCACCGTTAAAATCCACCGCAAAATCGCGGAAGCTGCTGGGCATAAACTGGCTTTGACCCATGGCACCGGCCCAGGACCCTTTCATGTCCGGATGCGTGATATGGCCATCCTGCAGGATATGTAATGCTGCCAGCAACTCGCCTCTGAAATAGTCTGCCCGACGCGGATCATAGGCCAGCGTCACCAATGCCCTGATCACATCAGTGCCACCTGTGAAACTGCCGTAGTTGGTTTCAATTCCCCAGATCGCCACAATCACGCGGGGCGACACACCATAACGTTCGCCCACTTCAGCCAGTAATTCAGCGTGCTGCGCCAATCGGGTACGGCCCGTGTTGATGCGCCATGCAGTCACACGTTTTTCCAGATACATGGCCAGCGTTTCAACAAACTCAGCCTGATTGCGGTCATTACTGATGACTTGCGGGATAGGGGTTACAGGCACCAGCGCCTGCTCAATAATGGATTCAGAGATACCGGAGGCGCGGGCTTCTTCAATCAAAGCCTGTAACCAAGACTGAAAATTGGCATCAGAGTCGGTATTGGCCATACTCGGTGAGGCCAGTAATGTGCTCACACACAGCGATGCCAGCAATAATCGGACGGTAGCGAAGCGATCCAGTCTTGAGCGGGTAAACCTGATAAGGAATGGCTGCAACCCTGCCCACCTGCGTTTTAACAAACTCGCGGATAAAGACAGATTGCCCGTTACCTTACTCCAACTCATGCGTCACGTTCTCCGTGTGTCTTGCGTCTCGCTACGATTCAAGCCTACTCCATTGTTTTGAGTTTGTCTAAGGGGCGTCTGGCAGAAAACTTAAATTATTGATCCAGTTGGAAACACCAGTGCCAGGGCTCATAACTGATAGCATGCCGATGTTCCCGCGGATAGGACATGACAAATCCAAAGCGGTCGGCGTTCTCACTTAACCATTTGAACGCACTGGTATTTTCAAAAGACTCTTGCAAAGGCTCATCTTCTGGACAAGCAATATCCACTGCCCGGCCAGTGTGGTGTTCACTGAAGCCCGGCGCCGCATTAAATTGCATGATGTCGTCCAGAGTACGGCCTGAATCAAGTTTTTTACGAATTAACTGAGCCTGATAGTCGACACTCCGAAACGCCGAAACCAGCAGCAACGTGATGCCCTGATCCGCCGCTGTCTGCTGCATCTTCTGCCAGGCCGCCAGCGCCGAAGGTGTCAAGCGCTGATCGCGGTCAAACATGTCCTTGCCCGCATCAACCAGCTCATCAGGCTCTATCTGCAGCGGTAAACCTGAGTGCTGGGCATATCCGGGTGCTATACCCAAAGAGGCATGCAACTGCGCAATGCGCGCGTTGTATGCTAGGTCAAAGCTTGCCATCAGAGCATTCTCTGTCTTTATTACCATATTAAATGACCATTAAGACCTATTTGCTTCATACTGTCTTAGCTATAGTAGCGCCTTTCGCGCAGCCGGGCGTATTCGTCGGAGAGAACACATGACCGCATTACCTGTCATCATTGGCTTTGGGGGCATCAACCCAGCTGGGCGAAGCTCGGCTCACCACGGCTACCGACGATTGGTGATTGATAAGCTGCCTGCCGCCGATGCCATGCAGACCAGAGCCAGTCTGGCTACTCTGATGGGACTGATCAAGTATGAAAACGGCCACTGGTTGAATACAGCAGGCGAAAATGTTGATCTGCACACTGCCCTGATGCAACTCGATCCGGTCTTAAAGGCTGGCACCTTGATCCGTAAACTGGAAAATAACCTGTTTGATCCTGAGCGCTTGCTGTACCACAAACGCGCCACGCTACAGGCCAGCGATGACCAACCCGTGAGCTTCACCATCAAGCGCCGGCATTTACCGGATCATATCCCACTGGGCTGGCTGATCAGTGAGGCTGACCCAGGTCATCTGCATGTCGAGATTCCGACCAGCATGGACATATTGACCGAGAACTGGCGTAAGTCTCCGGTCAATTCTGCCGGCCAGCTGCCGAGCGGCTTTGATCCCAAAGCCTTGTATGCCTCTCGCAATCATCCACGCGGCTTGCAGCTGACGGTATTCGGCGCGAGTGATGCCCTGCAATCGTTGGGCATTCCCTGGGAAACCGTACTCAATGCCGTGCCTGCCGACCAGATCAGTGTGTATGCTGGCAGCAGCATGAGTCAGATGGATTACGACGGCAACGGGGGACTGTTGCAGGCGCGTCTGCTGGGTAAAAAAGTGTCTTCCAAACAACTGGCACTGGGTTTTGCCGAAATGCCAGCAGATTTTATTAATGCCTATGTGCTCGGGAATCTTGGTACAACCGGCACCAATGCCGCAGCCTGCGCAACGTTCCTGTATAACTTGCGTCAAGGCATACGCGATATTCGCAGTGGCACACACAGACTGGTGATTGTTGGCACTTCCGAAGCGCCACTGACACCGGAAATCATGGATGGTTATACCACCATGGGCGCACTGGTGGACGATGCTGCACTGCTGGCACTGGATAAGGACAAGCACCTGACCAAACCCGATCATCGCCGCGCCTGTCGGCCTTTTGGTGTCAATGCGGGTTTTACGCTGGGAGAGTCCGCACAGTTTGTGGTGCTGTGTGATGACAAACTAGCGCTGGAACTGGGTGCCAACATTTATGGGTCAGTCAACGATGTGTTTGTGAATGCCGATGGTTATAAAAAGTCCATTTCCAGCCCGGGCGCCGGCAACTACATCACCATGGCCAAAGCCATGGCTGCCACGGCAGCTGTGATTGGGCATCAAGGCCTGCAAACGCGCTCGTATGTGCAGGCACACGGCACGGGCACACCACAGAATCGCGTGACCGAGTCGCATATTTTCAGCACACTGGCCGGAACATTCGGTATAGAGCGCTGGCCCGTTGCGGCAATCAAGACTTATCTGGGACACTCACTGGCCTCTGCGTCAGCCGATCAACTGGTGAACAGTCTGGGCGTCTGGCGCTACGGCATTATTCCAGGCATCAGCGGCACCGAATCCATTGCGGATGATGTCCATCAAAACAATCTGGAATTTCTGTTACAACACCGCGAGGTGGGTGCAACAGGCATGGACGCCGTCATCCTGAATGCCAAAGGGTTTGGTGGCAACAACGCCAGCGCATCCATTCTGGCCCCGCATCTGACAGAAAAAATGCTGAAACGCCGGCACGGTGATGATGCCTTTAAAAACTGGCAGCACAAACAGGAACAGGTCAAACAGAATGCGCGCGATTACGACGAGCAAGCACAGCGTGGTATGGCGGGATTGATCTACCGGTTTGATCATAATGTACTGGACGGTGCCACACTGGCGGTCACAACGGACAGCATCAGCATTCCTGGCTTGGCCCACGCGGTGAAGTTACCGGCTGACTCACCCTATGCTGACATGCTCAGTGACTGAAATGCCGCGCTTAGAGATTGGGAGCACGCTCCCCATCACGCGGCATATCACGAACGCGATCACCATGACGGTCTGGACCAGGACCTGGGCGCCCGCCTCCCTCCATTGAATCGCCGCGTTCAGACATGAATCTGAACGCCCGTTGACGCTGCATGGGTGTCAACTGCGCAAAAACGCTGGTCAGTTGTTCATGTGATAACTGTTGGTAACGCAGGTTGGCTTCCCGCAACCGGGCAAAAGCCTCCAGCACTGCTGGCTGATCTACCGGGTCGGCTGCTAACAGTTGGTTCACTTCGCGCTGCGCACGGAACATATCCATACGCAAAGGTCTCAGTACTTGATTTTGCGCGCGGATCTGCGGCAATAGTTGCTCCCGCTCTGCAGGCTCCAGGTTGCGCATCACCCAGCGCATATTGACCGGGGCGGCAGAGGTATTGCGCATTTCCAGATACCGTGCCGTCAAGGTGCCAACAAAAAACAGATTGATGCTAACCGAGACCACAACAATCCATAGCAGCACGTTTTTGCGATTCAGACTCATTACAGGGTCTCCGAGTAATCGGCTAGCGAAATCAGATCCAACTCAGTTTCTTCCACTTCCACACTGTACATATCATCCGCGTAGGCATCCGAAAAAATATCCAGTTGATTACCCAACACCAGCCCCAGCATCAAGGGTACACTGGCCAGCGCAGCGGGTCGCCAGAATAGCGCCGCAGAATGTTGTTGCAAGGGTAACAACCATCCAAACAACTGTTCTGTCAGACTTTTCTGACGCGCGGGCAAAGGCTTCTGCAACAGTTTTGCACTCAGGTGCGAAAAGTCCGGCGCTGGCAACTGATCAAGCTCCTGATCCAGCCACTGTACGTTTTGCATCAACTGCACGGCATGCGGGGATTGCGCCAGCAATTCTAATGCCGCCGCCCGTTCATGATCCGGCCAACGCTGAGGACTGGCGCCATACGCATCCAGCAGTTGCTCAAAACGCTGCAGGGAAATTGTCATGTCTGCTCCCCCGGTCCCGATTGACCGGCTTTTTTGTCATTACTCTGATGTAGCCGCACTTGTGTGTTACGCACGGGTTCCTGCAAGTCTGCCAGCATGGTGCGTAAGGCGCGGCGCGATCTTGCCAGCAGCGACTCCAAGGCATCAACCGACAGATCCATGATGCTGGCAACGGCCTGATTACCCAGGCCTTGATAATGCGTCAACACGATGGCGCTGCGCTGACGCTCGGGCATCATCATTAACGCAGCCTGTAAGCGTTGTTGACGTTCATCCCATTCCTGTTGCAGCT
>DITX01000216.1 GCA_002422225.1 Gammaproteobacteria bacterium UBA6173 | reverse complement strand
AAGCTGGAAAGATCAGAGAGCGCCTGATTGCTGGTGCCGGCATTACCGGTGTACAGTGCATTTTTAAATGCCGCGTCAAATACCCGTGTACGCAGTTTCTGTTCAATACGATTGCTGGCGCTGATCAGAATCATCGAGCGTACCCACTCGAATCCGCCCAACGCAAAGGTCAGAAAAACCATGATCAGTGTCAACATGGTCAAGGTAGAGTAACTGCCACTGCCCATCACCCGATCATACACCTGCAACATATAAAAAATCGGCACCAGCATCAGGACGTTGACAGCTGCGCTGAACAAGCCCGCGTACATAAAATAACTTCGAATTGATTTTAGCGCGTCAGCTAGTTCGGTAAAACGCACAGTCTTTTTGGTATTGTTCATCAGAGATTCTTCATCAGGGGTACTTTTATCGGGCTGTATCCAGCCTTTTTATGACACCGGGTCGTAAACAATTTAACGGAATACTATAGTTGGGTTATACCGGGCCTGATTCAAGCCAAGTGATTAAACTGGCGCGATTATATACCTGCATCCAAAAAAAATACTAATCAGCAGAATTGCTTACGGCATTCTGTGTGACCTCAATCACAGCTCTTCGCTGCCTTCGGCCAAACACTTTAATGTGGGAGTGTCGCTGATATGGAGCAGGCTGGTGCCGTCGCGCCGCACAATCTGGCGGGTCTGAAGTATCTGGAAAACCCGGCTGACAGTCTCCCTGCTCAGGTTCAGCATAATGGCAATTTCCATGTGTGTGGGCGGGTTGTTGATCACGCTGGCGCTCAGATTCTGGCGGGCATCTTCGGGCACCAACATCCACAGTTGGCAGCATACACGCTGGCTGATATTGGGCAGTCCTAACAAAGAACGTTGTCGCGTCAGTTGTCTGACGCGCGCGGCTAGCCTTTCGCCTAATAATTTCAATAGCATGGGGTGCTCAAAGGTCACTTGCCGCAAACTTTCCATGGGCACAAAAACAGTCACAACAGATGTCAGTGCGATGACAAACTCTGGCTGAGGGCCGTGGTCAAACATGCCAAGTTCGCCACAAAAATCGCCCGGTTCTACAAAATACAGCCCTACTTCGCGGCCATCGATAGTGAAATCAACACCTTGTAGCCGCCCCTCAAATAGAAAACAAACAAACTCTTCGCGCACACCGGCAGTCAATACCACCCCTCGGCGCGCAAACTTGCGCACCAAAGATTCTTGAGCGAGACGCGCCAGCGTCGTTGCTGGCAGGGGCTTCAGGCTGGGAAATGCGCTGAGAAGCTCAGGGGTTACCTGCATGAATTTGATATCCCGAGGGTTGGCTTCATAAAATACTAAGCCGGGTCATTATAGTAATCGCGTCCGGAATAGCAAATTCAGGCTGTATTGCAGGGTCAAGATGGCTATTATGTGATTGTGGTCACTTAGCCAGATGGCTATGCCGGGTAGGATGACAACCTATGCTCAGACGAGGTTCGTGCTTATGAAACCACAAACAAACAACACTTTATTGACAGCAGGGTGCAAGCGCCATGTGCTGGCGTCTTGTGTGGCGCTGTTAATGTCGGTTTCTGCCAGTGGTGCTGCGCTTGCGCAGTCGGTAGCCGCAAACGTCAGTGATTTGACAATTGCCTCGTCTGGTTTGATTTCCCTGCCTGTTGGAGAGGTCAGTCTGGTGCTTGGCCGGGCTTGGCTGGAACCGGTTGGCCAGGCTCGTCAGTTGATCGCAGCTGGCACAATGGTACGCCCAAGCGACCGTATTCATACTGAGTCGAACGGACACGTCCACATTCGGTTTATCGATCAGGCTTTGGTCAGCGTTCGCCCTGACAGTCGGCTGGAAATTGTGCAATACGACTTCCGTCCCGATCAGCCCGACAACACCTCAATCAAGCTCAACCTAGAAGAAGGTGTCACGCGTTCTATCTCTGGCCGAGGCGCAAGCTCGGCGCGCGACCGCTTCCGCTTGAATACGCCTATTGCAGCCATCGGTGTGCGCGGAACAGACTTTGTGGTCAGCGCCTCTCAACAGTCAGTGCGCGCCTCGGTCAATGAAGGCGTGATTGTGATGGCGCCCTTTTCCAGTGAATGCAGTGCGGCGAGCTTTGGTCCTTGCATTGCGAACGCCATTGAACTGACTGATAGTTCCTTGCAGATATTGGAGATACAGGGCGCTACGGGCGTTCCCGAGTTGCTGCCGGCAACGTTGGAGCGTGATCCTGGCATGATGAGCGCTGAGGTGGCGACCGTGCTCGCCATGCAAGAACAGGTGGCGCCGGCTGATGAAAAGACAGCTGCAACGGAAGTTTATCTTGAGAATGTGACGTCAAAACGCGTTCAGCAGGAAGTTGCCAGTGCTGCGCCAGTGGTAACGCCGCCTGTAGTAACGCCGCCAGTGGTGACGCCTCCTGTTGTAACACCGCCCGTTGTGACACCGCCGGTCGTCACCCCGCCGGTTGTTACCGAGCCGCCTGTTACACCCCCGATTGTTGTCCAGCCACCGGTGACGCCAGAGCCCCCGATTTTACCCCCTGACTTCACGCCCGAAGTGCCTGTTCCCGTGCCAGCCTTAACGGATCGCAATTTGGTGTGGGGCCGTTGGGGCGCCGGGCAGGGTGAGATGGAAAAACTGACACTGGCGTATGCAGATGCACGTGAAGGCCGTGACGTCACGGTTGGCAATGACAGCTACGTGTTATTCCGTGATGGCGACGGTAAAACCCGAGTGCAGGCAGGCCTGGGTCCAGTGAGCTTTGCGCTGCACAGCGCACAGGCGTTTTACCACTCCGATACGGGTGTGGTTGCGATGACGGTCAATGGTGGCAAGCTCGATATCAATTTTAACACCAGCCAATTTGCCACTGAATTGAACATGAACCATAGTCTGACAGGCGATGTCGACTTTATCGCCAATGGCTTTATTTACGATGGCGGTTACTTTTACACCCGTTCTGATACTGAGCGCATGGCGGGTGCAGTCAGCCTGGATGGAACGGAAGCCGGCTACTATTTCGAGAAGCAACTTGAGGCCGGTGGTATTCAAGGCCTGACACTGTGGGACAAGCGCTGATCATGAGTAAGGTGCGCGAACTGTTACAGGTGTTTAACCCGCTCTCGCTGGCGTTGCGACTGGTGCCTGGACGTGGCCGTTTGTTAATGCTGGCGCTAGCCGGGTTGATAAGCCTTGCCGTGTTTGCGCTGTTTAATGACAGTTTGCGCATACTGGAAGAACGGTTAGGCGCGCAAGGCTGGTTATTGTCCCCGCAAGACCAGCCAGAAGAGCGTGTCACCATTGTTGCTATCGACGAGCAGAGTCTGGCAGAAATTGGCCCTTGGCCGTGGTCGCGTACCGATATGGCGCGTTTGACCCTTGCGTTAAACGAGGCCGGCGTGCAGTTACAGATCCACGACATTGTGTACCCTGAGCAGCGCGAGGGTGATGAGGCTTTTATAGCCGCGCTTCAGGCTAGTCGTGGTGCAGTTATCTCACAACAGCCCGTTATACAGTCTAATCAGCAAGTGCAAACAGGTGTGATGACGCATGCTCTGAGCGGCGTAAGTTGTGATGCGAGCAGTCAAGCTACAAGTTTTATTGCCTCACATGCCGGTTTTTCGGGTATCGCCAAAGGACATATTGCGCCCTTGGTTGATTCCGATGGTTCCATCCGCAAGATTCCAGCCTTTGTGTGTGTAGATGGTCAAGCCTACCCAACCCTGGTGATCAGCGCATTATTGCAGGCCACTCAGGCGACCAACTGGCAGGCGTCCGTCAGCGAAGGACGTGGCTGGTTTGGCCCTGATCAGGTGCTGCGTCTGCAGGCGTACCCGGGCCTAGATATTCCACTCGATGCCGAGGGCAATATCAGAGTCTCTTATCAGGATCTGCCCGAGAACTTTATGGCAGTGTCCGCAGCCGACGTGATCATGGGGCGCATTGAGCCTGGCCTGCTGGAAAACGCCTGGGTTCTGGTCGCTGCAACGGCGTTTGGCATCGGCGATATTGTGCCTACCCCATATAACGGTTCAGCGCCCGGGGTTGAATTACAGGCGCGCCTGCTCGGTAGTCTGCTGGATACCACCATGCCTTACGAACCGCGTGGCAGTGAAACCTTATTGCTGCTGATTGCCGGTTTGTTTGCTGCCAGTCTGTATGGAATGGCGGGTGCGCGAGAGCGCTTCTCAGCCTATGGCCTGCCAGTTGCCGGCTTGGTGCTGCCACTGCTGGCGCTGGCACTGCACTGGCAGTTGTTGGTCAGTCAGCACGTCTGGCTTGGCTGGTTAATGCCTTCCTTATATACCCTTGTGGCCGCCAGTTTGTTGTTGTTGCTTGAGCAAAGCCGCATCCGCGCAGAACGTAGTCGTATCTTTGGTAATCTGAACAGTTATTTGCCCAGTGATGTTGCACGTGAAATCGCGTACGCACTGCCCAGTTCCAGCATTAATGCCAAACGTTGCGACGTGACCCTGTTAAGCGCAGATCTACGTAACTTCTCAGCATTTGGTGAAGCACGCCCACCGGAAGAGTCGGCTGCCTTATTGCACTTCTTTTTTGTGCGCGCAACAGAAATTGTTGAGCGCCATGGTGGCCGTATTCAGGAATTTAAAGGTGATGGCCTGCTCGCAGTGTGGGATGGTCAAAACGCATTCAGCGCCCGTGCGGCACTGAAAACGGCCCAGGAAATGCTGGATGCCATTCATCGTGATATGCCACAACAGCCGCCTGCAGGTCTTGAGCCTCTGGCGCTGGGCATTGGCATCGAACAAGGGCCAGCGCTGATGGG
>DITX01000167.1 GCA_002422225.1 Gammaproteobacteria bacterium UBA6173 | reverse complement strand
AAAAACGTATTGCTGCAGGTGACGCCAACATGCAGCGATACCTCGATCAAACCCGCCTAAATGCCTCAGTCCCTGCGTCATTACCTTACCTGGGCGTGTATTTCAAAAATGAACAAGTCGGTTACGTTGTCGGGTCATTCGGATCTATCCTTATGACACAGGATGGTGGCAAGACATGGGAACCCTTGCTGCATCAAATCGACAATGAACAATTTTTTAACCTGAATGACATTCAACCCATAGGCAGCACGCTCTATATTGTTGGAGAACGCGGAATAATTTGGAAACTTGACCCGATAAAACAGCGTTTTGTTTCACTGCCAACAGGTTATCGGGGTAGCTTTTTCAGTATTGCGGGGCATGGCGATATGCTACTGGCAGTTGGGCTCGGCGGCACGGCTTTCCGTAGCATTGGCGCGGGCGCTACCTGGCATCAAATGAAGATTGGCACAAGCATGAATCTAACGTCGATCTCAACCACCGCCCATTGATTGTCTCGCAGGATGGCGAAGTTTTTGTTGGCGACGCCGACTGGAAAACCTTTCAGTCTCTGCCAATCAAGCAGCCCATGGTGTTTGCCAGCAACATTGCGGCATACGCATCCGGGAAACTTATATTGGTAGGCTACAGCGGCGTCAAAATGGAGCAAATGCTGCCCTTATCTTCTGCTGGCAAAGCGCAATAAAAGCCTGATTTCCAAATTCTGGTCTGGAATAACCCCAATGACGACTTTTGAACAAACCGCAGCCCCGGTAATTAAGGATCCGCAACAGTTTGATACACGTTCGGGCATTCTGCTTGAACGTCTGGTTTTCAATAACCGCTTGACAGTGACTTTGTTTTGCATCTTGCTCACCGTCTTTCTTGGTTACCAAGCCAGCAAGCTGATGATCAATACGAGTTTTGACAAGATGTTGCCGCAATCACATGAATTCATCAAAAACTACCAAAAGAAAGAGATCAAGGAGTTATTGCGCAGCCGAAGTAATTCAATCCGCATCGATGTTGAAAATCTGAAGGGTGATGTTTACGATGCCCATTATCTGCAGGTGCTGCAGGAGATCAATGACACGGTGTATCTGATGCCCGGCGTTGACCGCATGTTTGTAAAGTCCTTGTGGATGCCGGTCGTGCGCTGGACCAAGGTTACCGAGGAAGGATTTCTCGGCGGACCAGTCATGCCACCCGACTATAACGGATCAGCCGAGTCCATTGCACAACTCAAAGCGAATGTAACCCGTGCCAGCCTTATTGGCAGTTTGGTCGCCAATAATCAGCGATCAAGCCTGATTTTCGTGCCATTGTTGGACATCGATGCCAATACAGGCAAACCACTGGATTACGCTGCCTTTGTCCATGAACTTGAAGCCAAGGTACGCTCCAAACAGTCAGACTCCATCCATATCCACATTGACGGCTTCGCCCAGTTGATGGGTGACCTGATTGACGGTTTATTCCAGGTCATGACTTATTTCGCCGCGGCGGCGGCGCTGGCGGCAATCATCATCTATTACTACACCCGCTGCCTGCGCAGCACCCTGCTGGTGCTCGGATGCTCGCTGGTTGCCGTGATCTGGCAGCTTGGCGCTGTCCATTTGCTGGGATTCGTCCTTGATCCATACTCCATTCTTGTCCCCTTTCTTGTATTCGCCATCGGTGTATCGCACGGCGCACAGAAAATGAACGGCATCATGCAGGATATAGGGCGCGGCACGCACCGCTATGTCGCCGCACGTTATACCTTCCGGCGGCTATTCCTTGCCGGTGCGACTGCATTGGCAGCAGATGCCGTGGGCTTTGCCGTACTGATGGTGATCGACATCCCGGTGATCCGCGAACTGGCCATGACTGCCAGCATCGGTGTGGCTATATTGGTGTTTACCAACCTGTTATTATTGCCTGTGCTGCTTTCCTATACCGGTGTCAGCACAGCCGCGGCGGAACGTTCGCTACGCGCCGAGGCCAGAAATGAACGAGGGGTTTTGCATGAACTAAGCCGTTTTACCGAGCGACGCCATGCGACGTTCACTTTGGCTGCCGCGGCCATTCTGGCCATTGGCGCTTATGTAATCAGTCTCAATGTACAAATCGGCGATCTCGAGCCTGGCGCATCCGAGCTACGTGCCGATTCCCGCTATAACCGCGACAATGCGTTCATAACAGAAAATTATGGCCTCTCCAGCGACCAGTTTTCCATCATCGTCAAGGCATCCGGTGGCGTAGGTGCGTATCCCGTATTGCTTGACCAGGACCGGCTGGCCATGGAATTGCGCAAACTCCCCTCAGTACAAGCCATTGCCTCGCCAGCGGAATACGCACGCCTGACGACAGCAGGCAGCTATGAGGGCTCACCCAAATGGCTGACACTGAATCGCGATCCGGCAGTATTGGGACAACTCATGGTTACCGTAGCACGCGATTATCCGGAATTAATCGATGTCACGATGAAGATTGGCATAGTCACTGCCTATTTGACAGACCACAAGGCTCAAACCCTGAGTCAAGTGGCCAGCGTCGCCAAGCAGTTTGCTGATACCCATAACAATCAGGAATATCAGTTTCTGCTAGCCGGTGGTTCGGCAGGGATTGCTGCCGCAACCAACGAAACCGTGGAGCGTGCCAACCGCACCATGCTGTACCTGGTGTATGCGGCAGTCATCGCCTTGTGCTTCATTACCTTCCGTAGCTGGCGCGCGGTGATTGTCGCCGTAGTACCGCTAGCGCTCACCTCCATCATGGCCGAGGCGCTGATGGTAATGCTGGGCATTGGCATCAAGGTGGCCACCTTGCCAGTGATCGCCTTGGGTGTGGGTATTGGTGTCGATTACGCGCTGTATCTGTTGAGCGTGCAACTGACCCATCAGCGTGCCGGTGTGCCGCTCGCGGAAGCCTATCGTCGGGCCATCGGTTTCACCGGCAAGGTGGTCGCTCTGGTCGGCATCACGCTGGCCGCCGGCGTTATCACCTGGGCGCTTTCACCAATCAAGTTTCAGGCCGACATGGGCATTCTGCTGACCTTCATGTTTGTCTGGAACATGGTCGGCGCACTCATCGGCATTCCTGCGCTGTCACACTTTCTGTTGCGTGATGAGGTTTTCAAGCAGAACAAACAGACTGAGGCTGTGAATATAGCTGCATAGTAGCGGTCTGGCGCTTACATAAACGGCGAAGCGCCAAACCAGGCGGCGTGAAATGCCAGCACGATGGCATATATCGCCAGGCTGATGGCGAATAATGTCCAGTTGATCTCGCTGGGCACCAGCCGGTTGCGGCCGGTGAGTATGGCGACGAAGGGCAGATGCGATGACTGGCTGGCAAGCGTCTCCCAGGCTTGACCAAAGCGCCGGCGATATTTACGCTCCATGTTGTATGGCGCAATGATGCCCTGGAAGGCGTAGACGCCAAAAAACAGGTGCGATGCCCAGTCGCCCCGTACCATGAAGTGCGCCAGACCCCACAGGCCGAGGCCGATCAACCCCGGGTTACGGGTGATGCGCAAAATGCCGCGTATTTCCACTTGTTCTACCGTGTACTGATCGAGCGAATTCAGATTTCTGGTCAGCGTGCCGAGGACAAATAAAACGAAAGCGAAAGCCACCAGAACGAGCGCAAGCGGCTTGAGCGCACTGGCCGTTCCCCAGGTCACTATGTAAGGCGCAT
>DITX01000187.1:2431-12341 GCA_002422225.1 Gammaproteobacteria bacterium UBA6173 | reverse complement strand
TCAAAAAACGCTCAAACAGCAGGTCATAACGCAAAGGATCCAGATCGGTGATCCCCAAGGCATAAGCCACAATAGAACCGGCGCCCGAGCCCCGGCCCGGCCCAACGGGAATATCATTGTTTTTGGCCCACTGGATAAATTCCATCACAATCAGGAAGTAGCCGGGAAAACCCATCTGGATAATCACATTGAGCTCAAAATCCAGACGCTCAAAATAAGGCTTACAAAAATCTGCGTACTCCTCCACACGACTACTGTCGATAGGGGTCAGCAAGCCGTGGCTCTCACTGATGATGCGGGGCAATCTGCGCTGCAAGCCTTGCAAACTTATTTCACGAAAAAACTCATCCATAGTCATGCCGGCAGGCACTGGATAATTGGGCAGGTAGGGTTTGCCCAACTCCAGAGACAATGAACAGCGCAGCGCAATCTGCACGCTGTTCTCGATGGCTTCTGGCAAGTCTTCAAACAAGGCGATCATCTCGTCAGTCGAGCGCAGATATTGTTGCTCGGTGTAGTGACGGGGACGACGGGGATCATCAAGGGTTCGGCGATCATGAATGCACACGCGTACCTCATGAGCTTCAAAATCGGCGGCAGCAATAAACCGCACATCATTCACCGCCACCAAAGGGCAGTCGGTGTCTGAGGACAACATCACCGCCGCCTGAATATAAGCTTCCTCACCGGGGCGACCACAGCGTGCAACTGACAGATAAAAGCTGTCTGGAAACAGATTCATCCACCAGGCCAGCGTCCTTAAAGCGGTGGGTCGATCACCTTCCACCAGCGCCCGCCCAACATCCCCTTGCATACCGCCAGACAACACAATCAATCCGTCCGCGTGCTGCTCTAGCCAGCGCCGGCGCAATGTGGGCGCGCCAAGGCCTACTTTGTCGGTATACGACATTGAGATCAGGCGCGTCAGGTTACGGTATCCCTCAAGATTTTTGACCAGCAGTGTGATGGCATGCGGGCGATCTGTGTGTTCAGGATTCTCTATCAGCACATCACAACCACAAATGGGTTTGATGCCCTGGCTTAATGCTTCTGAGTAAAACTTGATCATGGCAAACAGGTTGGCATGATCGGTCACCGCTACGGCAGGCATGTCCAGCGCACGAACCGTTTTGATCAGCTCATCAACACGCACAAGACCGTCCACAATTGAAAACTCGGTATGTACATTGAGATGAACAAATTGGTTTGGAGCAAGGGACATGCAAATTTCCTGAAGAAAAAGTTTAAATGATCCGGGGCAAATCCTGGGTCAATTGTCCGCCAGAACCTTCGCCACGGGCGCATAACTACGTCGGTGCTCCACACATGGGCCGTGCAGCGCGAGTGCCGTTAAATGTTCGGGTGTTGGATACCCTTTATGCCTGTCAAATCCGTACATCGGAAACGCTTCATGCAAACGCAACAGATCGCGGTCGCGTGCCACTTTTGCCAATATTGAGGCAGCAGCAATACAGTCCAACCGGCTGTCGCCTTTGACCAATGCTGCGCCTGCCCGGCTCCATGGCGGGCAATGTGTGCCATCCACGTACACAAAATCAGCGTCAATTACCAGTGCATCCACGGCGCGATGCATCGCCAACAGTGATGCTCTGAAAATATTGATTTTGTCTATGTCGGCAGCAGAAACCTGCGTGATCGCAAACGCCAGCGCCTGTTGCTGGATCAAATCGTACAACAGCGCCCGCCGCGCGGCACTGAGTTTTTTAGAGTCATTTAATCCGGGCAAATCATAATGACGCGGTAATATCACCGCTGCCGCAAACACCGCGCCTGCCAGTGGGCCGCGGCCGGCTTCGTCCGCACCGGCAACATGTTGATTGGCATGTTGCGGCCACTCAGACACATTTTTGGACAGCTCATCTAACAGCAGCGCGTGCGGTTCTTGCGTCGTATGTTGCGTCGTGTGCATCAGCTGACTTTGCCTTTTGACATCAGGGTACTGACCGCGCTGGCGGCTTGCTGATCCGCATCCAGACGAATACTGCAGTGGATGCGGGTAAAATCATCGTACAAAGCCTCTCTTCGTACCGGGTCGCTCAGCCAGGCCAGCAGTTCAGTTGACAGGGTTGATTCGGTTACCGCATGTTGCAGGTACTCTGGCACTAGGCGCTGACCTGCCAGCAGATTGGGCAAGGCAATATTGGGCACTTTAACCAGACGCGATGCCAGCCACCAGGTCATGGCGGACAACTTGTAACACACAATCATCGGCCGTTTGAGTAACATAGCTTCCAGCGTGGCGGTGCCGGAGGCCAGTAACACCATGTCGGCCGCTCGCATGGCTTCAAAGGATTGGCCATCCAATACCGTAAAAGATGTTCGCCAGCGCGCATGCGCCGGGTTTTCAGCCAAGGCCTCATCCAGCAAGCGATTCAGTTGTGTCAGACGCGCTTGATTGGCACAAGGCAACACAAAATGCAGATCAGGGCGGGCTTGCAAACAGATCAGGGCGGTTTTCAGAAATACTGGCGCCAGACGGGCTAGCTCATTATGCCGGCTGCCGGGCATCAAACTCACAATCTGTTGTGTGCCCTCGAGATTAAGTCCGAGCAGCTGTTGCGCCTGCTGGCGGGCCTGCTGCTGATTCTCATACGGATCTACCCGATCTGCCATCGGGTGCCCTACACAATGCACGGCAATGCCTTGTTGGTGGTAGATATCGGTCTCAAAGGGAAACAAGGTCAGCATCAGATCAATGGCTTTGGCAATTTTAAAAATGCGCTTTTGACCCCAGGCCCAGACACTGGGACTGACGTAGTGTACGGTTTTGATGCCAAGGTCATGCAGAGACTGCGCCAGGCGTAAATTAAAACCTGGTGAATCAATGCCAATAAACACGGCGGGGGTTTCATCACTGAAGCGTGTGATCAGATCACGTTTCAGTCGCAACAATTCGGGCAGGCGACCCAAGGGCTCAACAAAGCCCATGACTGACAAACGCTCCATCGGGGTAATGGTTTCAAAACCGCAGTCCAGCATACGCGGACCACCTACACCCACGAAGCGCGCCTCGGGGTAACGCTGACGCAAGGCGCGGATCAGACCGGCACCGAGTATGTCACCGGAGGTTTCCCCTGCCACCATGGCTATCAGCATAAATCCGGCACCTGCTTTTTTATTGTGGATGGCAATACGTTTGCCTTAGCGATGAATTCCTTTGGTTGATCCGGAAATCGAATTCAGTAACACGGTCAGCGCAACGTGTTGGGCCGCGTGATCGTCTGCCATTTGAGCGATCTGTTGCTGTGCTTCCTGCAAACTCAAACCGCGTTTGTAAATGACTTTAAACGCTTCCCTGATCAATTTCACCGTTTGCTCGTCAAAACCACGACGCTCTAATCCGACAGTGTTAACACTACGCACGGCTGGTGGACTACCGCTGACAATCACATAGGCGGGCACATCGTGCGAAATGTGTGTCATGCCCCCTACCATGGCATGTGCACCCACTCGCAGGAACTGATTCACCCCAGCATAACCGCCCAGAATGGCCCAGTCATCAACGCGTACATGGCCCGACAATCCAGCATTGTTAGCAAACACTGTATTGTTTCCAACCATGCAGTCATGTGCGACATGGACGTAGGCCATCATCAGATTGCCGCTACCAATACGCGTCAAACCACCGCCCGCACCAGTGCCGCGGTGCAAGGTAGCGCCTTCACGAATGATGTTGTTATCACCAATTTCGAGCCAGGTGTCTTCCCCAGAGAACTTTTTGTCGGCAGGGTCTTCACCAATGGATGCAAACTGATAAATGCTGTTGCCTTTCCCGATGCGAGTGTTGCCTTTGATCACCACGTGCGAGGCAATTTCGCTGCCTTCACCGATGGTGACATTCGGGCCGATAACACTCCATGGGCCAACCCGAACACCGTCGGCGATAATGGCCGTGGGATGTATGATTGCGAGCGCGTCAATCACTTTTCTTTTTTCCTCTCTGCACACATGATGATTGCCTCGCCGACCAACTCATCACCGACTGACGCGCGGCACTGAAATTTGTAGATACCACGTTTACCGGTCAGAATACTGGCCTCCAGCGTCAGGCGGTCACCCGGAACCACCGGGCGTTTCAGGCGCACTTCATCCGCGCCCACAAAATAATACAGGTAACCGTCTTTGGGTTTTTTCTCTTGACTCTTGAACCCAAGCACGCCCGCCGCCTGTGCCAAAGCTTCAATAATCAACACGCCCGGCATGATCGGGAAATCGGGAAAGTGGCCATTAAAAAACGGCTCGTTCACGCTGACATTTTTGTACGCAACAATCGATTTTCCAAGGTCAATGCTGACCACACGGTCAACCAATAAAAAAGGATAACGCTGTGGCAGATATTCCTTAATCTCTTCGATGTTCATCATAATCATTTCCTGACGGCGGCAAGGTGTCTTGATCCTGTTGCCTTTGAATGTTCCTGACAGTTCGGGACAACTCGGACAGTTTGCCAAGTGTCACCGCATTTCGTTTCCACTGAGCACTCTCCTGCAGCAAGGTGCCAGAAGAATAAAGCCCAGGTTTTGTAATGGACTGTGTCACCATCGACATAGCGCTGATCGTGACACGATCAGTAATACTCAAATGTCCGGTAATACCCACGCCACCACCAATCACACAATATCGACCAATCCGGGTGCTGCCTGCCAAGGCGCTGCAGCCGCATATCACCGTGTGGTCGCCCACAATACAGTTATGGCCTATCTGTACCTGGTTATCAATTTTGACGCCGTCACCAATCACTGTGTCGTCCAGCGCGCCTCGATCTATGCTGCTGCCTGCACCAATTTCAACGTCCGAGCCAATATGCACTGACCCCAATTGCGCAATTTTCACAGAACGTTGACCATCAAATGCAAAACCAAAACCATCTGCACCCAGTACGGCGCCAGCATGCACAATCACACGATCGCCCAGCACCACCTCATGATACACAGTGGCATTGGCGTACATCACACAGTGATTGCCAATGATTGCCCGCGCGCCCACAAAACAACCGGCACCAATACAGCTGCCATCACCTATGCTGACGCCCGCTTCAATGACCACATGAGGACCAACACATACATCCTTTCCCAACACTGCGTCCGGGCTGACAACTGCGCTGGCATGAACGCCTGTTTGCCCTTCAGATCTGGCGTGCTGCGCAATAGCCGCCGCAAACAGCTGCGAGGCTTTGGCATAGGTGACATAAGGAGATGATGACAACAAGCACGGAAGCTGGGTTTTGTCGGCTAGATCAGGGTGAATAATGACGGCGCCTGCCTGGCACGTTGATAACAGCTGGCTGTAGCGCGGATTGCTCAAGAAACTTAGCTTGGTGGCGCTAGCGTTCTCCAGCGTCGCCAGACCGTCTATGATAAGCGCATCCGCCGGTCTGTTGTACGCAGGCCCTATGCCCGCTCGAACAGGCACGTTCAGCTGAGCAGATAACGCTGCCAGCGTGAACGACACCTTCATTGCTGCTTACCCGACACTGGAATGGTCGCCGCTAAACGCCAGGGCTCAGCGCGACAACTCGTTGAGTTTGGCCGTCACAAGCGCTGTAATGTTGTAGCTGTTATTGAAAAAAGCCACCGATTCAGCATTTAAAACCAGATCGTAGCTGCCTTCCTGAACAACCGCTTCAATCGCCTGGCCCAGACGCTCACGCATGGTTTCTACAAACTGCTGCTGACGTTGTTGCCATGCGCCCTGCAGACGCTCGCTGATCAGTTGCATCTGAACTTGCTTTTCCTGTGCTTCAGAGTTGAGTGCGCGCAGTTCTGATTCGCTCATGATCGACTCGTCGCGCTGGGCGCGTTCAATAATCGCACGCAGCTCAGTGTTCAGCTGCTCAAGTCTGCCTTCGTCGGCAGCAAACTCTGTACGCGTATTGGTTTCAAGTGCACGCGCCGCATCGGTATTAAACAACGCCTGCTCCAGATTGATGATACCAATGACGGGCGCAGTCTGGGCAACAGCCATATTGGCTGTCAACAACAGACCTGCTACCAGTATCATTAATTTTTTCATGTTATTCACCTTGGTTATATTTATTTCACGTTTGTGCGTTTGTTTGCGTATTTGCGACAGCTGCGCATTATATCACTGAGTCTTGTGCGTGCTGCGCGGTTTTTTCCCTATCAGAATCCTGCGCCGATGGTAAAGTCAAAGGACTTGGTTTGATCCGTCCCATTTTTGGTGAAGGGTTTGGCCAGATAAAAGGTGAGCGGTCCAAACGGTGACAGGTAGGTTACACCCACACCCACCGAGTAGCGCAGATCGCCCACATCAAACTGACTGCAGGTGTTCAGCGCCGTCTGACGCGCCGAGCAATCGCTAGCAAACACACTGCCCACATCAAAGAACAGGCTGGATCGTACACGACCGCGATCTTCGACCATTGGTAACGGGAACAACAACTCAATCGACGCGGTGGTCAGGATATTGCCACCAAAACTGTTTCGATCACCATAGATGTCATAGGGTTGTACAGCCAATTGCAGTTGCTGATTACCATTGGCATCCAGCACAGGTTGGCCGTTGTTATCAAACACCGGCAAGGTCAGGTAACCAAGACTGCCATCATAACCGTTGGCAAAACCACCCGGACTGACTTTGACATTGCCGTTTTCGTCTTTGATCAAACCAGCGAGGTTGGTCTGATAGGTCATCGGCGGCGTGCTGCGGGGGCCGAGGCTGTTTTCTTCAAATCCTCGCACAACACCGTTGTAGGTCAGACCACCGGCAAAATAGTTCTGGAAAAACGGTAACTCGCCGGTATCACCATATCCGTCACCATAACCAAGATTGGTGCGCACGTGGAACACCCAGTCTTCCCCAATAATGGGCTTGTAGTACTGCGTGTTATAGCTGGCGCGATAGTACTCAAGGTCACTGCCGGGCATGGTAATTTCAAATGACAATTGCTGCAAAGACCCTGCGGTTGGCAACTGACCACGGTTCAAAGTCTGACGAACCCAGTTGGTTGTAAAGGTCAGGTTATCAAACACCGTGCCGTTTCTATCAACAAACCCCGGATCCGGATTCCTGTTCAGGTATTGCACTGGCAAGTCACTGATCAGCCCGGTTACAGCGTCGGTTACCGGGCCATTCCACGGGTTAAGATTGGCTGGGCTGATGATGTAGCGATCCACACCTGGCGTCAGTACAGGCGAAGCTTCGATTTCCTGAACGGACAAACCGCCTGAACTCAACTCGGTGTGTGAATAACCTATGTTGTATCCAATTTGCTGAATTTCGCTGATTGGATAACTAAAGTTCAGTGTCGCCCCATACGACGTTGTTGAAAAACTCGCAATGTTATAGGGAGAATCCTGTTTCTGAAAAAACACACTGAATCCACGGCTGACACCATCCGGTGTGAAATAGGGATCCATGTAAGAGAAGCTGGCACTGCTGCTGAAATAACTTCGGTTAAGACCTATAGCGACTGTACGACCGGTACCCAAGAAGTTCTGGGCTTGCAGATCGGTTGCCACAAACCAGTTACCGCCGCCGCCTGAACCAATACTGAAAGACACGCTGCCAAAGCTCTGCTCTTCTACATCGAACTCAACATCCACTTGATCCGTAGTACCCGGCACCTCAACAGTATCAACATTAACGGTGGAGAAATATCCGAGACGTTCCAATCTAACTTTAGAAAACTCAATTTGCTGGCTCGACGCCGGCGCACTTTCCAACTGACGCATTTCACGACGCAGCACATCATCTGCCGTGGTGACATTGCCACGGAAGTTAATACGATTGACGTATGTCCGTGCGCCCGGCTCTACATAAAAAATGACTTCAACGGTATTGTCTTCATCATTGATGTTGGGCACACCTTCTACCTCGGCAAAGGCATACCCGAGGTTACCCAGAATCTGGGTCATATATTCTTCGCTGGCGGTGATCAGTGCCTGCGAGAAAGTCTGACCCGGGCCTACCAGTGTGTAGGCGCGCAGTAAAGGCTCCGCGTTGACCAGATCACCGACCAGATCCACTTTGCTGATCTGGTATTGTTGGCCTTCACTGACATTGATGGTGATGTAGATCTGCTCATTGTCAGGCGTGATGGATACCGGGGTGCTATCCACGTTAAAGCGCGCAAACCCGCGGTCCAGATACCAGGAGTTCAAGCGTTCTATATCACCTTCCAACTGTTCACGCGAATAACGATCGCGGCGACTCAGGGGCAGAAACCAGGGGCGCAAACCCAGATCAAAAATACTGGTCAGCTCTTCATTTTCATACGCGGTGTTACCCACAATATTGATGTCGCGAATGCGACTTTCTTCGCCTTCATTGACCGTCATATCAATAGAAACACGGTTACGCGGCTGATCTTCTACCTCAATATCCACGGTTGTGCCGTAACGGCCGCGACCCGAATACACTTCCTGAATACCTTGGCGAATGGCTTCCAAAGTAGAGCGCGTAAATATACCGCCCTCTACGATCTCGGCCTGTTCCATATTGCGCAAAATGTCTTCGGTCTTCAGTACACGGTTGCCGGAAATAGTAATTTCACTTACGGACGGGCGTTCCAGCACCGTAATGATCAACACGTCGCCGTCACGCGCAACCTCGACTTCCTCAAAATACTGCGACTCGGTGATGGCACGAATAATAGCAGCGGCAGTGCCTGCTTCCATTTGATCGCCCACACCAACCGGCAACAGACTGAACATCACGCCGGGGGAAATCCGTTGCAGTCCGTCAATACGGATATCGGATATTCTGAAATTCTGTGATTGCGCCTGCGCTGTAACAGCAATGCCAAGGGTCAGGAGAGCACTGAGACACGACTTTCTTATCATGGAGTTCTTACAAATCCGGACGTTTTATGAGTTTATTGTCACGCGGCAAGGGAGATTCATTATCGAGATAATGATCACAGCAGCCGACTGACGTCGTTATATATGGCCAGCATCATAATGCCACCGATGATCAGCAAACCAAGTTGCAGGCCCATAGCCTGAATGCGCTCGGGTACCGGGCGGCGTATGATAGCCTCAACGGTGTAATACAACAAATGCCCTCCATCCAGCACAGGAATCGGCAGCAAATTCATCACGCCCAAACTGATGCTCAATATCGCCAAAAAGCCAAGATACACTTCAAGACCATAACTTGCCGTTTCACCGGCGACCTGAGCAATGGTAATCGGGCCATTAATATTCTTGACTGAAATCAGTCCAATCACCATCTTCTTGATGGATTCCAGCACAAACACCGATTTATCCCAAGTCTCCTGCAAGGCAGGGACTACCGCTGTAATCGGGTTGAAAGTCACTTCCCGGCGCTGATCTGCCGGCAAACTGGCATACAGATCAAACGGCGCAACACTGGCACCAATCACACCGGTCACTGAACCATCGGCTGCCTGACTGGCAGCCGGCGTCAATATCAGTGCCGCGCGTTCAGCCCCTGCCGCACGTTCGACAACAACTTCCAAAGGCAGTTCCGGACTGGCGCGCACAATGTTAACCCACTGCACCCAGCCTGACACCGATTCACCGTTGGCACTCACAATACGGTCACCCGTCATCAGCCCTGCACGCTGCGCCGCGCCATCGGGCACAATGGTGTCAAGAATTGGGGGAATATCAAATTGCACAATGCCCAGAGATCCCATGGGATCAGGCTCAGCACTGGATGATTGCCAGCTGTTCAAGGGAATAAAAAAGTCACGTGGATCAATCTGACCCTGTGGAATTGCGGTGATCTGTAAGCGTCCGGTTTCACCGAGTCGGTCCAGCATGGCCATGGTGACATGCTGCCATAAGGTCGTGTCATTGCCGTCAACGGAGACAATTTCATCACCAGCACGTAAACCTGCCTGCCAGGCTGGCGAGTCAGGCAAGATACTGCCAATCACAGGCGCAATACCGCGCTGTCCATA
>DITX01000187.1:0-2350 GCA_002422225.1 Gammaproteobacteria bacterium UBA6173 | reverse complement strand
AGTGGAATCGGCGCGATGACGTATTCACAGCCATCTTTGCCTACCCAAGTTTTGACGGCTTTGCCAAATCCAATCGAGAAGCGCAGCACTTTGACGCCGCATCGTCGTGCGACCCAGAAATGCCCAAATTCGTGAACGGTTACCAGAACGCCCAAGGTGACTATCAGGGCCAAGATATTTACAACCAAGGTCTGCAACATAAATCCTGTCCGGTACTACTAAGGAAGAAGCTTACTGTTACGTCCCGCTGTCAGCTCACTGGCGACGGCTCGTGCGTGTTGATCAACGGACTGAATCATAGCGATAGACAGCGGCTCGCGACAAGTTATTTGCGCCAGAGTGCCGGAAATGACCCCCGGTATCTCAGTAAACCGTATCTGCCCATCCAGAAACGCGGCCACTGCAACTTCATTGGCGGCATTCAAAATGCAGGGTGCATAACCCCCTTGCGCGGCGGCTTCCATGCCCAGTGCCAAGGCTGGAAAACGCTCAAGATCCGGTGTCATAAACTGCAGATCAGGACTCTTCACCAGATCCAGAAAACTGGCGCCCGAATCCATGCGCTGCGGCCACGCCAAGGCATGAGCAATCGGCACCCGCATGTCGGGGCTACCCAATTGCGCCAGCACCGAGCCGTCGCGGTACTCAACCATGGAATGCACAATACTCTGCGGATGAATCAATACATCAACCTGCGAGGGCGGCAAATCAAACAAAAAACATGCCTCGATAAACTCCAAGCCTTTGTTCATCATGGTCGCAGAATCCACGGAAATTTTCCGACCCATGGTCCAGTTCGGATGTTTGCACGCCTGCGCCGGTGTCACCCGTTCCAGCTCATTTAATGGCGTAGTCAAAAACGGCCCACCGGATGCTGTGAGCACCACCCGACGCACGCCATGTGAGGACAACTGTCCGCGCTGCTGCTGCGAGGCAGAGGGCAAACACTGGAAAATGGCATTGTGTTCGCTGTCAATCGGTAGCACCACCGCACCGCTGTCGTCAGCCGCTTTCATAAACAAAGCACCGGCTGTGACCAAGGCTTCTTTATTGGCCAGCAGTACTTTTTTTCCGCTGGACGCCGCTGCCAGTGCCGGCGGTAATCCGGCAGCACCCACAATCGCTGCCATCACAGTATCGACATCGGGTGAGGATGCGATCTCGCACAAAGCCAATGGGCCACAGCGGACAACAGTAGCACTACCCGCCACATACAAGCGCTGGCGCAAGATGTCAGCATGCTGCTCATCCAGCAAGACGGCAACATGAGGCTTGAAGCGCAGGCATTGTTCGTACAACAGATCAACGTTGCTGCCTGCGCTCAAGGCATAAATAGACAATGCCGGATAACGGGAAATCACATCAAGCGTGCTGGTACCCACAGAGCCGGTTGAGCCCAGCACCGTGATGCGCTGCGCCTGAACTGATTCACATGAGGTTTTCATCAAATTACCGCCAAGCCGTTACTGAGCACCAGCAAAGCCAGCACATAAATCGGGGTAGCCGCCATCAAGCTGTCAATGCGGTCAAGAAAGCCGCCATGCCCAGGCAACAAACGACCGCTATCTTTGATGCCACGATGACGCTTGAGCATGCTTTCAAACAAGTCACCAATCACCGAGAACACTGCCATCAACATGGCAGCGGCCAACAACAGAATCCAAAGATCAATCGTCAATGGCTGATACCGTGTGTGTACCCACCACAGGATCACACTGGCCAGCGCGGCACAACTGGCCATGCCGCCCCAAAACCCGGCCCACGACTTCTTGGGACTCAGCGCCAGCGCCAGTTTTTTGTGCCCCCAGGCGCGACCACTGAAATAGGCACCGATGTCGACAATGCTGACCAGGCCGATCAGGATAAACACCAACACACCGCTGGGGTCCAAGGTCTTGAGATAAAACAGTCCTAGCCAAGTCGGAATCAGGCTGGCAATGCCCATCGCGGCCAGTTTCCAGCTCGCTCCCCAATAATGCTGGCCCGCCGGGTACACACTGATTGCCAGGAACACAACAAACCAGTACACCACCGCCACTGTGCTCACCACGGCGACACCCGTGGTTGAGGGCACCGCACCGGGGAATACAAACACAATCAAAATTGGCACAACAATTGTGGTAATAAACAATATCCACAGGGCTTTGTCACGCGGACGCTGCAGCCCCATCAACTCTGCCCACTCCAGCAGCGCTGGCAGCATAATCAGACTCAGGAAACCTGCATACCAGGTCGGCGACAACCAGGCAGTGCCGGCGTATAACACCAGCAGCATCACAATGGCGGTCAGTACACGTTGACGCAACACGTCAGACACCGTTTCCGGATAAAGACGCCAGCACATCCGATG
>DITX01000132.1 GCA_002422225.1 Gammaproteobacteria bacterium UBA6173 | reverse complement strand
CAGGCAGCCGGCATTGATATGCGCTGGCAGGACCTGGATCGACTCTCTGCCGTCACGCCGCTGCTGGCAAAAATCTATCCAAATGGCGATGCTGACGTCAATGCGTTTCAGGCCGCCGGCGGGACTGCGTTTCTGGTGCGTGAACTGCGCCGTGGCGGCTTGTTGAACGAAGATGTCGTTACTCTGATGGGGCAAGGTATGGCTGACTATGAGAAGTCGCCTGAACTAAGAGCAGACACAAGCGTGGCCTGGGTGAATCTGGACAACGGTATCATCATGCCGGATGTGCTGAGATCGTTTGACACACCGTTTACACCGCAAGGCGGTTTGCGTTATCTCAATGGCAATCTGGGGGAGTGCGTCAGCAAAATTTCAGCGGTCAAACCTGAACACAGAACAATCACCGCTCCCTGTTTGATCTTCGAATCACAGTCCGCCTTAAAACAAGCCTTTGAGCGGGGAGAACTCGCCAGAGACTTTATCGCAGTGGTCAGATTTCAGGGGCCGGCGTCCAACGGTATGCCGGAACTACATCAGTTAACACCCAGTCTGGGTGCCTTACTGGATCAGGGTTTCAAGGTGGCTTTGGTAACGGATGGTCGGATGTCCGGTGCTTCCGGAAAAGTACCTGCAGCCATTCATGTCTGCCCGGAAGCCAGTGTCGGTGGGCCCTTGGCCTCGCTACAGAATGGTGATGTGATCACCCTGGATACCGAGCTTGGTCGTCTGTTTGTACATCTGAGTGACGAAGCATTGGCGGCGCGGATCCCCGCACAAAAGCCTGTTGAGCAAGCCTGGCAACATCAAAGTCTTGGTCGCGACTTATTCTCGAAACTACGCGAACACGCTGGGCCAGCCAACAGAGGCGCCTCATTTTTTTGAAATACTTTTATGTGGAGCAGGGAATATGCCGTTTCTGAAAGAACAACTGTTATCACTCACCGTGTTGCCCGTGCTGATTGTTGACTCTGAAGAACAAGCCGTTGGTCTTTGTCGCGCACTGTCTCAGGCGGGATTAAGAGCCGTTGAGATAACCCTACGCACACCAGCAGCACTGCCGGCAATCAGGGCCGTCAAACAAACCTTGCCTGAATTACTGGTGGCCGCGGGCACCGTTATTTCGACACAGGATATGGAGAATGTGGCCGAGGCAGGGGTTGATTTTGCGGTGAGCCCGGGTTTAACCCGCTCTCTGTCAGAATGTGCACGTCAGAATGATCTGGTTTTTTTACCCGGCATCAGCACGGCATCGGAGATTATTGGTGGCATGGAACTGGGGCATAGGGTGTTCAAATTTTTCCCGGCACAGGCCAGCGGTGGGGTTGCCTTACTCAAAGCATTTGTTTCGCCCTTCGCCGGCATCAGTTTCTGTCCCACGGGCGGCATTAACGGTGCTAATGTAGAGGCTTATCTGGCGCTCAGTAATGTGTGTTGTGTGGGAGGTTCGTGGATGATCCCTGACGCTCTGGTAATAGAACGTCGTTGGGAAGAACTCAGCACCCTGGTTAGCGCCTCTCTGGAACAGCTGAAACGCGTGGAAAAGCTCACATCATGACAAAAACGGCATTGCTTGCGGATATTGGTGGCACCAATGTCAGGTTCGCCTTGAGCGGGCCTATAGATGCACCACTGCAGTGCATTAAAACCATGCTGTGCGCCGACTTTGAACACCTGATCGATGCGGTCAGACAATATCTGGGTTTTATTGCAGAACAGCACGCATCAATGCCGAGCCTTTTTTGTCTGGCCGTTGCTGCGCCGGTGCAAGCTGATTTTATCAAGCTCACCAACAATCATTGGCGCTTCAGCCGCCGGGAACTCAGTCAGGTGCTGGCCATGCCGGTGAGGGTTCTGAATGACTTTGAAGCGCAGGGCTGGTGTTTGTTGCACGCGGATCAACTGCCTGTGCGCTGGTTACAAAAGCCCGCGGTCACAGATGCCCGGCCTGATCAGTGGCCTAAAGCCCTACGCACAATAGCCGGGCCTGGCACTGGGTTTGGTGCCTCCAGCCTGAGCATTGGGGGTGAAGTCATCAGTGCGGAACCTGGCCACGCAGCGTTTGCCCCTGTCAACAATGATGAAATGGCTTTACTGCGCCAACTCTGGCAGTGGTTCCCACGAGTCACCGTGGAGCATCTGATTTCTGGCCCGGGGATTGCAAACATCTACTGTGCACTCAGCACACTTGCCGGGCAATCCATCAAACCCGGCGCAGCCCCAAATGCGGCAGAGATTGTTGAAATGGCTGACAGACATGCAATCGCACAACAAACACTGCAGTATTTCAGCAGCATAATGGGGGGAATCTGTGGCGACATGGCACTGACCAAAGGGTCGCGTGGCGGTTTTGTGCTCAGCGGCAATCTGATTCACAAGCTGGGTAAACATTTTGATGAACACGCTTTTGTTCGCCGATTCACCGACAAGGGCAATTTCAGTGACTGGTGCCGGGCCATTCCACTTGCCTGCCTGCTAGATGAATTCCCCGGTCTGACAGGATGTGCCGTGTACGCACACCGCTCCCACAACACCTTGACGACCTGAGCGCACGGACCCCACCTCAATGACAATGGACATGTTCAACGAGTCTTTATCCAGCATACTTAGGACTTACGGCGTACAGACCGATTTCATCAATTTTGCCGGTGAACGACAAACAATCCCTGTGCAAGACCAGTGGGCGGTGTTATCGGCATTGAATGTGGATATCTTCAACGACAGTACACCCGCACAACCCTGTGCAGACAAAATGGCCATGCTGTTGCAACGCGATCTTACACAGCAACACTCAAGAATGCTGCCGCCGGTTGCGGTTTTCACGTGTCAAAAGAGCGCATCAAACGCCAGTGTCACGCTGCAGTTACCCGAATATGCACTACAGGAGACTTTGATTTGCCGGATAGTAACAGAGCAAGGTGAGCATGTTGAAAACGCCTTGGGCCTGCTGAATTCTGCTGCGCAAAAACTTAAAGAAATCGATAGAATTCAGCTGGATAAAACCTGGTACATCAAGTTGAATCTACCTTTATCAATCAACCAACTGCCGCCCGGATATCACTCACTTTTTGTACAGGCTGGTGAGCTGTCGGAAACAATGCCCTTGATTCTGGCCCCTGAACGTTGTTTTCAACCACCGGCACTGGCTCAGCACAAAAAACTCTGGGGACTGTCTGTCCAGCTTTATAGCCTGTGCTCAGCGCGCAGTTTAGGGATGGGGGATTTTGCAGATTTGCGCCTGCTGATGCAGCAAGTGGTAAAACAGGGCGCAGGCTTTATTGTGCTCAATCCCTTACACGCCGGCGCCCTGCATTACCCCGAGAACTGCAGCCCATACAGTCCCATCGACCGCCGCCGCATCAACCCTTTGTACATAGACCCACAAACAGAACCCGATTTTCTCGAAGGTGAGGCGGTACACTGGCTGGCAGACAGCCGCCAGGCCGCGCAGTTACGGGTGCTGATCGCACAGGAAGGCTGGATAGACTACACCCAGGTGACTGAGCTGAAATTCCGGATATTTGAACGCATGTACGAACGTTTCCTTATTGTTCAGCAGCAAGGAGGCAGCCAGCGCGCAGCGCTCTTTAATGAGTTTGTCCAGCTGCAAGGGGATGCCTTGCGTGTGTACGCGCAGTGGCAAGCCCAACATCCGGTCAGTGCAGCCGGGCAGTTTGCGCACTCAGAGCAGTTTTATTGTTACCTGCAGTGGCTGGCAGAAATGCAATTGCAATCCTGCCAGGATGAGGCGCTGGCGCTTGGCATGCCCATTGGACTGGTGCGAGATCTGGCGGTCGGCAGTGCACGCGATGGTACAGAAGTCGGCGAGCATCCTGGTCTGTTTTGCACCAAAGCCAGTATTGGCGCACCGCCAGACCCGCTGGCTCCCCAAGGCCAGAACTGGGGTTTACCGCCGCTATCACCGCGCCAGCTCAGCGAACATGCCTACCGGCCCTTCAGCAATTTATTGCGCAGCAACATGTCGCACTGCGGCGCACTGCGCATCGACCATGTGATGGCCTTGATGCGCCTGTGGTGGTGTCCCTATGAAGACTCAGGCCATGGTGCCTATGTCACGTATCCCGCGGCTGATCTGTTTGCCATCTTGCGACTGGAAAGCCATCGCCAACAATGCATGGTGATTGGTGAAGATCTGGGCATAGTCCCTGAGGAGGTCAAACGCCACCTCAGTGAGTCCGGCATTTATTCAAATGTCCTGTTTTATTTTGAAAAGAGCTCAGCTTGTCAGTTCAGACAGCCGCAGGATTACCCGGAACGCGCGCTGGCCATGCTGGCCAACCATGATGTTCCGACCCTCGCTGCCTGGTGGTGCTCTGGCGATCTTGAACTTCGGTTTGCATTGGGCTTGACCACTGATCCGGACGTATTAAAAGTACAAAAACAGCAGCGCCAACAAGAAAAATTGCACATGCTTCAGTTATTGGAAGCACAATGGTTGCTGCCAGCCAATCGATTTTCAGAAGACCGCGTCGATCGGCCGCTTGATCATGATCTGGCGGCGGCATTGATGCGCTGTTGTTCGCGCAGTCGCTCTGCGCTGGTATCAGTGCAATTGGAGGATCTGGCTTTGCTGCAAACACCGGTGAACATACCCGGCACATCAAACGAATATAAAAACTGGCGACGAAAATTGCCGATGGATTTGATAGAACAACTGGGAACCGAACCTATTTCCCGGTTATTGGAGAGTCTGCAAGTTGAAAGACCATGATCACCAGCAACAATCGCCTGCTCACACTGCGCCGGATCAGCACTTGATTACACCACAAGATTTGTATTTGTTCGCGCGTGGCGAACATGAATGTATGTTTGATGTGCTTGGCGCGCATTTGACGGAGCAGGGCACACGTTTTGCGGTATGGGCGCCCAACGCCAGCGCAGTCTTTGTATGTGGTGACTTTAACTATTGGAGTCCCGATGCTCATGCACTGCACCGACAGGGTGACTCGGGCGTATGGGCCGGAGAAATCAGGGGCGTGGTGTCCGGTATGCATTACAAATACCGGATTATCAGTGCAGATGGCCGAGTCATGCCGCTCAAAGCAGACCCCTATGCACAGGAATCACAGTACCGGCCCGACACCGCCTCCATGGTGCCCCATGTCCCAAGTCATATCTGGGCTGATCAGGCCTGGTTAGCCATGCGCAAACAAACAGCGCACCATCGTGACGCTCTGCTTATCTACGAACTGCATGCCGGTTCATGGCGACGTGGCCCGGACAATCAGTTTCTCAACTATCGTGAACTTGCCGATCAGTTGATTCCCTATGTTATGGATCTGGGATTCACGCACATACAGTTGATGCCGATCACGGAGCATCCCTTTGACGGCTCCTGGGGTTATCAGCCGACGGGACTTTTTTCTCCTACCCGACGCTTAGGTGCCCCTGACGATCTCCGTTATCTGATTGATCTTGCACACCGGCACGGCATTGGCGTGCTGCTGGACTGGGTTCCAGCGCATTTTCCGGCCGACGATCACAGCCTCAAACAGTTTGATGGCACCTGTCTGTACGAGCATGAAGACCCACGCAAAGGTTTCCATCCGGATTGGAACACCCTGATTTATAACTTCAGTAGAGGCGAAGTGATCAGTTTTCTGCTCAGCAGCGCGGTTTACTGGCTGCAAGAGTTCCATTTTGATGGTTTGCGTGTGGATGCAGTGGCGTCCATGCTGTATTTAAATTACAGCCGCAAAGACGGTGAGTGGCTGCCCAATGAATACGGTGGCGTGGAAAACCTGGAAGCTATCCGTCTGTTGCAAACCATCAACGAGCGCGTGCATCAACGTGTACCGGGTGTGATGATGATTGCTGAGGAATCAACCGCGTGGCCGGGTGTCACGCAGTTGACCGCACAAGGGGGCTTGGGTTTTGGTTTCAAATGGAACATGGGCTGGATGAATGACACGCTGCGCTATGTGAGCCGCGATCCCATTCATCGCCGTTACCACCATCATGACATCCGCTTTGGACTGTCTTATGCGTTCTCCGAACAGTTTATCTTGCCACTGAGCCATGATGAGGTGGTGCATGGCAAACGTTCTTTGCTTGAAAAAATGCCGGGTGATGACTGGCAGAAATTCGCCAACTTGCGGGCAACCTTGGGGCTGATGTGGGCTCACCCGGGCAAAAAACTATTATTTATGGGTGCCGAGTTTGCGCAACGGCGGGAATGGAACCACGATAGAGCACTGGACTGGCACCTGCTGGAACATGCGTCTCATCAGGGCATACACGCATTGGTGCGCGACTTGAATAACACACTGCGCGCTCATCACGCCTTTTTTGAACTGGATTCTTACCCTGACGGCTTCAGCTGGATTGACGCGGATGCAGAACACCAGTCGGTGTTTGTGTTTATGCGTCACAGCCAGTCACACGCGAGGCAAACATTGATTGCTGTGAGCAATTTCACACCGACGGTACACAACAACTGGCGTGTGGGTGTGCCGGCCGCTGGGCGCTACACAGAAGTACTTAATACTGATAGTCATTTTTACGGAGGAAGCGGGACTGGCAATCTGGGGGTGGTGATAGCAGAAGCGGTTGCCAGCCATGGTTATGACTGGTCTGTTGTCCTTACTTTACCTCCACTGGGGACTTTGTGGTTATGTCACCAAGCAACATAAAAAACATTAAACGCAGCCTAAAAGTCGGGCGCGCCGGCCCTTTAGGTGCCCACTGGGACGGAGAAGGTGTCAATTTTTCTCTGTTCTCCGCAAACGCCGAGCGGGTCGAACTATGTCTGTTCAGCGCTGATGGGGCGCAGGAGATTGCCAGACATGTACTGCCTGCCTGCCAAAATCAGATCTGGCACGGGTATCTGGAAGGCGCTGGGCCGGGCACCGTCTATGCCTACCGTGTCCATGGGGTTTATCAACCCCACCTTGGCCATCGCTTTAATCCCAATAAGTTGCTGCTTGACCCTTATTGTCGGCAGCTGACTGGCCGTTTTGTCTGGTCTGATCTGCATTTTGGGTACGACCCAAGGCAGGCAATTGATCAGGAGACACCTGACAAACGCGACAATCAGGCGTTTATGCCTAAGTGCCTGGTGGTGGGCGCCTTGCCGCCGCCACGTTTTAAAAAGCCCGCCATTGCTATGGCAGATACCATCTTGTACGAAGCCCATATGAAAGGTTTTACGGTATCGCATTCCGCCATTCCAGAGTACATGCAGGGTCGTTTCCCGGGCATGGCTCACAGCGACATTATTGCTTATATAAAATCACTGGGTATCACCTCGGTAGAGTTGTTGCCTGTTCAAAGTTTTATTAGCGAGTCGTTTCTACAGCATAAAAATCTCAGCAACTACTGGGGTTACAATCCTTTGTGCTTTTTTGCGCCACACCTAGATTATCTGAGTGGAAACAGTCTATTGGAAGTACGTGACATGGTAGATACTTACCATGAAGCAGGCATTGAAATCATTCTGGATGTGGTGTTTAACCATACTGCGGAGGGCGGCAGATTAGGGCCAACGCTGTCGTTCCGTGGCATCGACAATCTGTCGTATTACCGTTTACAAAACGAAGACCGAAGTTTTTACATCAATGATACCGGCTGCGGCAACACCTTAAATCTGACACATCCGCGCGTCATACAACTGATCATGGATTGTCTGCGTTACTGGGCGGATACCTTGCAGATTGATGGATTCCGATTTGATCTGGCGCCCGTGCTGGGCAGAGAAGCGCATGGATTTGATCAAGGCAGCGGTTTTTTTGATGCACTGCTGCAAGATCCGACCCTGCAGGATGTGAAACTGATTGCTGAGCCCTGGGACATTGGTCCGGGCGGTTACCAACTGGGAAAATTCCCGCCAGGCTGGTCCGAATGGAATGACCGCTACCGCGACACCACGCGTCGATTCTGGCGCGGAGATTCCGGTGTGATGCCAGAGTTTGCCCGCCGTATTCACGGCTCCAGTGATATTTTTGAGCATGGTGGCCGACGCCCGTCGGCCAGCATCAATTACATTTGCAGCCATGACGGCTTTACCCTCAACGACTTGGTCAGCTACCGCGAACGCCATAACGAAGCAAACGGAGAAAAAAATCTGGATGGTCATCGCGAAAACTTCAGCGACAATTTTGGGGTAGAAGGCCCCGTACAAGACGCAACCATCCATGTGATCCGTCAACGTCAACAACGCAATCTGCTGACCACCTTGATGTTGTCTCAAGGCGTGCCAATGCTGCAGGCCGGTGATGAATTCTGCCGCACTTTGCATGGCAACAATAATGCCTACTGTCAGGATAATCCCATCAGCTGGATCAACTGGGATCAGATCACCCGCGATGGCGTAAGTCAGCAGGCGTTCACCCGTTATTTGATAGGGCTGCGAAAACAATACCGGATTCTGTTTCCTGATGTGTACGTGCACAAAGCACTGGAACCTGATGCGCCGACCATCGAGTGGTTTAACAACAGCGGCGAACCCATGCAGCCGAGGCACTGGCAAGAACATCACGCCCGCACCATGGGTTACCTGATTTCTGTTAAACACCCCACATTCAACAACCGAGTGCGGATGTTGAGTGTGTTCCACGCAGGCCGTGATGCCGTCAGCTTCGTGTTGCCGGTATTGGAAGGCATCAGCCACTGGGAGATATTGCTGGATACCGCCAGCTTCACCGGTCAACCAGACCCTGCCAATTGCAGAGTCGACAGTCGCCTGAATTTGTTTTCGTGCTCAACCGTTGTTTTGCTCGCCCACATGCACACATCACAGTCTGAAACAGAGGGAGTTGTTAACGCATGACAACTGATATCAGCAGTACCGCAGCCGCAAATGTGTCCGTTAAGCTTAATGACTCGCCATGGCTGGGCAGCGATGCCGACAGTCTGGAGGCAGACCTGGCCAGACATTTCCATCTGACATTAGGCCGCGACAAAGATCCAGCCTCACACTATTACCTGTACAACGCCGCAGCCCTGACCGTGCGTGATCGTCTGGTTGAACGATGGCGCAGCACGCGACAGAACTACCATGATGCCGGGTGTAAACGGGTTGCCTATATCTCCCTTGAATTTCTGGTCGGCCGTTCGCTGTGTAATGCCGTGATGAATCTTGGTATCGAGGAATCCTTGCAGCGCTCGCTGTTTCGCTACGGCGTGACCTTGGAGCAGTTGTCGGAAGAGGAAAGTGATGCCGGGCTGGGCAATGGTGGACTTGGCAGGCTGGCCGCGTGTTTTCTGGACAGTTGTGCCACGTTGGGCTTGCCCGTCACCGGCTACGGCTTGCGTTATGAATACGGTATGTTCCATCAAAAAATTGAAAATGGCCGCCAGGTAGAAGGCCCGGATCACTGGCTGGATCGCGGCAATCCTTGGGAGTTTGAAGCGCCGCAGGATACCCGACGGGTACGGTTTTTTGGACATACACGCTTTGAACGCGATGAACACGACAATCTGCATGCCTGTTGGGTTGATACCGAAGATGTGCTGGCTGTGCCTTACGATATGCCTATACCCGGTTATGGAAATGATACCGTCAATACCCTGAGATTGTGGAAGTCCATGGCCACTGACAAATTCCATTTACAGGAATTTAACAATGGTGGTTATGCCGAAGCCGTTGCGTCCAAAACCCAGGCCGAACAAATCACCATGGTGCTGTACCCGAATGATGTCAGTGAAAATGGCAAAGTTCTGCGCTTGAAACAACAGTACTTTCTGACATCAGCCAGCCTGCAGGATATGATGGATCGCTGGATTAAGCGCCACGGCCCCTGTTTTGAGCGGTTTTCTGAACTCAACTGTTTCCAGCTCAACGATACACATCCTTCGGTTGCTGTTGCCGAACTGATGCGTCTGTTGCTGGATGAACACCGTCTGGGCTGGGATCAGTCCTGGGCCATTACTCGGTCCTGCATGGCCTATACCAATCACACCCTGCTGCCGGAAGCGCTGGAGCGCTGGCCTGTACGCATATTCCACGACATGTTGCCGCGCATCCTTGAAATCATTTATGAGATCAACGCGCGCTTTCTGCAGGAAGTGGCTGAAAAGTGGCCGGGGGATACACAAAAACTTTCCCGGCTTTCCATCATCGAAGAGGGCAACGATCCTTCCATCAGAATGGCCCACCTTGCCATTGTGGGTAGCATGTCCGTCAACGGCGTGGCGCAATTGCACACCGAACTGCTGACTCAAGGCTTGTTCAGGGAGTTCTACGAACTGTGGCCACACAAATTTAACAACAAGACCAATGGCGTAACACCCCGGCGCTGGCTGGGATTTTGTAACCGCGAACTCAGTAACCTGATCAGCGAACGCATTGGTGATGGCTGGTTACGGGATTTCAGCAACATCAAGGCCTTGTCCAGCGCGGTAGACGATGCGCATTTTTGCCAGCGTTGGAATACTGCGCGGCATCACAACAAGTCGCGACTGGCAAACCTGGTCAAACAGCGGTGTGGCGTCTGCTTTGATCCGTCGATGTTATTTGATGTTCAGGTCAAACGTATTCATGAATACAAGCGACAACTGCTGAATGTCCTGCATGTAGTGCACCTGTATAACCGCATTCTGGCCGGTGATACCCATGGCATGGTGCCGCGTTGTGTGTTGATTGGCGGTAAAGCCGCACCGGGTTACTTTCTTGCAAAACTGATCATCAAACTGGTCAATAACGTGGCGCAGGTGATCAACCAGGATTTGCGTGCACATGACTGGTTACGTGTCGCCTTTTTGCCTGATTACAATGTTACTGCGATGGAGATCATCTGTGCAGGGACTGATCTGTCTGAACAGATTTCCACCGCTGGCAAAGAGGCCTCGGGTACCGGCAACATGAAATTCATGATGAATGGCGCGTTGACTATTGGCACCTTGGATGGCGCCAACATTGAGATCCGTGACGCCGTCGGCGCGGATAATTTTTTCCTGTTTGGACTGACAGCCGCCGACGTTGCCGAACTGCGCAGCCATTATTCGCCCGAATCCATCATCGAATCGGATAAAAACTTGTCCAAGGTCATGCAACGGCTGGAATCAGGCTATTTTAATCAGGATGAACCGGGTATTTTTGATCCGTTGATTTACTCGATCAGAAATTCCAGCGACAGTTGGATGACCGCTGCCGACTTTGCGTCCTATATCAATGCACAACAGGCCGTCAGTGATCTGTACCAAGACAAAAATCAGTGGATACAAAAGAGTATTCTCAACACCGCGTCCAGTGCGTTTTTTTCCAGTGACAGAACAATTCGCGCCTACGCAGATGACATATGGCAACTCACATGAGGAGTGTGTAAATGGATCAGGGGCAACGTTATATCAGCCGCTTAACACGAAACACCTATGCAATCATTCTTGCGGGAGGCAAGGGCAGTCGTCTGCATGAACTGACCAACTGGCGTGCCAAGCCCGCTTTGTTTTTTGGTGGTAAGTTCCGCATCATTGACTTCCCGTTGTCCAACTGCATCAACTCAGGTGTCAGGCGGGTAGGGGTGGTCACTCAGTACAAAGCACACTCGCTGATCAAACATCTGGTGCGAGGTTGGGGACATTTTAAGAAGGAATTGGGTGAAGGTGTGGAAATTCTGCCAGCATCGCAGCGCTATTCCGATAACTGGTACATGGGCACCGCAGATGCAGTGTTTCAGAATATTGACATCATTCGTGGTGAAATCCCGGAGTATGTCATGGTGTTGTCAGGCGACCATGTCTACCGGCAGGACTACGGCGACATGTTGGCCTATCACGCTGATATGAACGCCGATATGACAGTGTCCTGCATGGAAGTGCCGCTGGAGGAAGCTGCCGGTAATTTTGGTGTAATGAGTGTGGATCGTAATCACCGGATTCTGGCATTTCATGAAAAGCCCGCGCATCCGCAACCACTACCCGACAATCCAGCCAACTGCCTGGCGTCCATGGGCAACTATGTGTTTAAGACCGAGTTCCTGTTTGAACAGTTGCGCCACGACGCCAAAAATGATCACTCTGATCATGATTTTGGCAAAAACATCATTCCTTCAATCATCAGCGACCACAAGGTATTTGCCTATCGTTTTGCCGATCCGGCTGATGGTACCAAAGCCTACTGGCGCGATGTTGGCAGTTTGGATTCCTTCTGGCAGGCCAACATGGAACTGGTTGAACCCACGCCCAAGTTGAATCTGTATGATCCACGCTGGCCAATCTGGACGTTTCAGGAACAATTGCCGCCCGCCAAATTTGTGTTTGATGATGACAACCGGCGCGGCATGGCAATTGACTCGATGGTGTCCAGTGGCTGTATCATATCGGGCTCCAGCGTGCGAAAGTCCTTATTATTCTCCAACGTGCGGGTGCATTCCTATTCAGTCATTGAAGAGGCAGTGGTTTTACCTGATGTGGTGATCCGTCGGCATTGCAAACTGCGCAAAGTCATTATCGATCGCGGTTGTGATATTCCGGAAGGCACCGTCATCGGCTACAACCATGATGACGATATCCGCCGGGGATTTCGTGTTACTGCAAAAGGCGTCACCCTGGTCACCCGTGAAATGCTCGGACAGACTGTGGGGGGGTTATAGGAAAAGTCAGGTATGCATATCGTAATGATCGCCGCTGAAAATGCTGCGTTAACAGGTGGCAAAGTAGGCGGTATCGGCGATGTTATCCGTGACATTCCCGGTGCCCTGGCACGTCAAGGGCATCAGGTATCAGTGATCACGCCGGCATATCAACGTCTGGCACAAATCAATGACTCAATAAGGCTGGGGGAATTTACCACTGTTTTTGCCGGCAAAGCAGAAACGGTCAGTTTATATAGGGTGCAAGCGCACCATCGGCGCTATAACCACCCATTGGTCAATCATTACCTGCTTGATCACCCATTGCTTGCACCTTGTGGCGCGGGCGCTATCTATTGCCATGATGAGTCTGGCCCATTCGCGACCGATGCTAACAAGTTTGCGTTTTTTTGTACCGCAGTATGCGAGTGGTTGATTTCGGACGAATTGCACAAACCCGATGTTCTGCACCTGCATGACTGGCATGCAGCCATGGTGTCGGTGCTGCGTCGATTTCATCCTCGCTACCAACATTTAAAAACCATCCATACCGTTTACACCATTCACAACCTGTCTTTGCAAGGCATTCGTCCCTTACGCGGTGATCACTCCTCACTTGAAAGCTGGCACCCAAGTCTGGTTTCAGACGAAGTTTGGTCGGGGGATGCTGAGGCGACTGCCATGACCGACCCACGGTATTCCGACTGCATCAATCTGATGCGCTGCGGTTTGCTGCTGAGTGATCGCGTGCATGCCGTCTCACCGGGTTATGCGATGGAGATACAACAGCCTAATGACCCTGCGCGGGCATTTGTGGGCGGCGAAGGGCTTGATCAAGACTTGCAGGGCCTGGCCTCGCAAAATCGACTGTTTGGCATTCTGAATGGTTGTGAATATCCGGATACGGTTGTTGATACGCAAAGCCGTTTTCTGGCGGCCAATGCGCAACGCAGCAAACTGTTTTTGTTAATCGGCAAGAGCCTGAAACACTGGGCTGGTCAGCAGCAGACCCTGCCGGCGTCATTGTTTCATGCGGCCTGCAGACTTGCTGATTGGCAGCGCAAACGCAAACCAGCACCTGTTTGTCTGGTGTCCATAGGGCGTCTGACCGAGCAAAAAGTTGGCCTGTTGCACCAGCCTGTGCCCACGCAACTTCGTAATAACCGTGTCAGCGAATCTGCCTTGTCACATTTATTGTTGTCATTGGGTGACGGCATTTTGATACTGATAGGCACCGGCGATCGGGTCATGGAAGAGTTCTGCACGCGCATGATGATGGAGCATAAAAACTTTTTATATCTACAGGGGTTTTCAGAGGAACTGGCCGAGCTGTTATACGGGGTAGGTGATCTGTTCCTGATGCCAAGCAGTTTTGAACCTTGTGGCATAAGTCAGATGTTAGCCATGCGTGCTGGCGTACCCTGTATTGTGCACAGCGTCGGAGGGTTAAAAGACACCGTACTACATGGTGTTAACGGTTTTGCATTCAGTGGCAACTCACGCGATACCCAAGTTAGCGAAATGTTGGGCTGCGTCTCTGCAGCTGTTGATCTGGTGCGCAGCGACAACGAAACCTGGCACTTGATCAGAAAAAATGCCGCCAGTGCCAGATTTCTGTGGGACGAAGTTCTGCAGGATTACGTCAATAAACTCTACGTGGTCTGAGGTGTGCGCACGATGCCGATTCGGGCCCAAGCAAAAAATAGAGTCATCAGTGGGCTGAGCAGGCAGAAAAACGCCCACGGAGCATACGATAAAGTGGCTACACCCAGTACGCTGGCATGATAGGCACCACAGGTATTCCATGGGATCAGCACTGAGGTCACTGTACCGGTATCTTCCAGTGTGCGGCTAAGATTTTGGGGCGCAAGCCCGCGTGCTTTGAACGCATTGCTGAACATACGACCCGGCACAACCAAGGCCAGATACTGATCTGATGCTGAAACGTTAGTGACCAGGCAGGTAGCTCCGGTTGCGGTAATCAGTCCAGCGTCACTGCGGACACGGCTGATCAAGGCCCGGGTAATACGCCCCAAAAATCCACAGGCTTCCATCACCCCACCAAAAACCATGGCAGACAAAATCAGCCAGATGGTGTTCAGCATCCCGTACATGCCCCCGGTACTGAGCAGATCATCCAGCACCGGATCACCCGCCACAACACTGACATCACCATAAAGTGCTTGCATCATGATCTGGTAGGTATTGCCCAACTCAACTGACAATTCTGTCACCAACTCCTGTTGCAGCAATACTGCACACAAGATGCCGGCCATGGCGCCCACAAACAACGCGGGCAGGGCGGCGACCTTGCGAACGATCAGAAAAATAACTGCCGCAGGAACCAACAGCAACACAGGGTTGACGGTAAACTTGTCTGCAATCAGTTGCTGATAACGAGCCGTGTCATCCACACTGGCGACGTCACCACCCATCACCCATCCCAACACGGTATACAGCAGCAGAGTAATCACAATCGAGGGCACTGCGGTCATACTCAGATAGCGGATGTGCGTAAACAGATCTACACCACTGACACCCGAGGCAAGATTCGTGGTGTCAGACAAAGGAGACATCTTGTCTCCAAAGTAGGCCCCAGACACAATCGCGCCAGCAACTAACCCGGGGTTAATACCCATGGCATACCCTATACTCATCAGCGCGATACCCAGCGTTGCTGAGGTAGACCATGAGCTTCCAATCACCACAGCGGCAATCGCAGTGATCAGACATGCACTGGCAACAAACACCGATGGGCTGAATATACCGAGCCCGTAATAAATCATGCTGGGCACAATACCGCCCACCAGCCAGGCACCCGTTAAGGCACCCACCATCAATAAAATCAGAATGGCCGGTGTGGCCGCTTTGATGTTATCCAGGACATTATCCTGAATGACCGACCATGCCATACCGCGCACTAAACCGATGGCAGCGGCAAACGCAGCACTGAGTATCAAGGCAGTCTGGTTGGCACCACTGATTGAATTGTCGCCATACAGTGCAACGTTGTAAGCGAGCAGCGCAAACAAAAACCACAAGGGGAGCACCGACAATAGCAATGACGGGGAAGGCACACTGCTCAGCGCTGCATGTGTGGAATTGTCCTGCAAGGAGTCACCTTGATGATCAGGTGTTTTATTGTTATTACCAAAAATTTCTTGAGTCATAAGGCAGTTGTTGTGTCGTCAAGGAAAAGATTAAGAATGACAGAACTGTAACCCGATGTTGCAGCAAATCACAGCCATCCTCGCAAATAAGTCAGCCTGCAAAGCGACTTGTCGGTTTTGACAAGCCGGCATATTCTGGTCGGCGTGTTTTCAATTATTTTGAAGGGAGGGGGGGGAATCATTCATGGACAAGAACAAACTTTTGCTTGCCAATGAGGGGCGAGGCGTCATTCTTGTTGGGCATTCACAAGGTTCGGGCGTGTTATCGCGCCTGATCATCAACAAAATTGAAGGCAAAGATGGTCAACAAAAGATTATCTCCGCGATGCTGTTGGGAGCAACAGCCCAAGTGCCAAATGGTGCACAGGTAGGCGGCACGTTTAAACACATGCCCGTGTGTGAGTCGGGCGATCAAACCGGTTGTATTGTGTCTTATGTGTCGTTCAGAGATACCATTCCTCTCCCTCACACCCACGAACTGACACCATCAGTGGTGATGTTATGAACGCAGATGGTTCTGTCAACGAAGGGTGGGGACTGCATCTGATCCATGCCAACGTCGCCATGGGAGACATCGTTACGCTGGCAGGACGGCAGGCACGCGCGTGGCTGGCACGTTGATGCAGCGTTTTACGTAGATTAAAAGACATAAAAAACGGGCGCCTGGCGCCCGCTTCTTATGATTGGCATTACTTATTCTACCCTTGGATTTTCTGATGGAATGCTGATGGCCACTGCAGCGGATTGCATGGGAGCAGTTTGCTCAGCTGCGTTCATCGGCTGTCCTAACAATTCAGCCATGTCGACTAACACACGTCCGCTTTCCAGCAACAAAGGATCTGCTTCCTCTTGCGCATCCTCTTCCTCTTCATTGTCGGAAGACAACAGCGCCAAGTCATCTTCCAGCTCCTCGTCAGACTCTTCGTTCTCCCAAACTTCCAGCGGCAAACCCTTGGCAAGCAGCCTCAGGTTGTTGGCATCAAATGCCGCGCGACGGTCTGCATCACGCTGTGCTCTTAACGCGTCACGATTCAAAGGAATTGTGGTGCGCTGACGCGCTTCCAGCATACGCTCAACCGTATCATTCAGGAAAATGAAATCCGGGTCCTGCGCTGCGCGCTGTTCATGCCGTGCTTGTAGTTCGGGCAAAATGTCACGCAAGGGCAGATAACTACGGTATTCAACCGGACGCACAGTATCCCAAGGCAGGGCACCATCTAAGTTGCTTTCGCCCATGGTTTCTATGGTCTGGTAACGATCGGGGAAATTGATATCGGGTAGCACACCACGATGTTGTGTGCTGGCACCAGAAATCCGGTAGAACTTGGAACGGGTCAATTTAACCTGTCCATAGTTCATGGGGATAATTTCCTGCACGGTGCCTTTGCCAAACGTCTGGCCGCCCAGCACAACACCACGCTGGTAGTCCTGAATGGCACCCGCAAAAATCTCAGAGGCGGACGCGCTGGCCCGGTTCACCAGCACAGCCAAGGGGCCGTCATACACAACCTCAACGTCAGAATCGCCGTAGGAGCGCACAAATCCGTTGCGTTGTCCAGAATAACGAATCTGAACAGTTGGACCCGACTCAATAAACAGACCAACCAGTTCATTGGCCTCATTAAGCGATCCGCCACCGTTGTAGCGCAAATCGACAACGACCGCCTCAACGTCCTGCTGATTCAATTCCTCTAACAGGGCGCGCACATCACGCGCTGAACTTCGGTAATTTGGCAATCCAGCCGCAGCGGCTTCAAAGTCAAAGTAGAAAGAGGGCAGTGTGATCACACCCACTTTGTAAATCTGATCCTCAACCTCGATATCAATCACGTCACTGCGTGCAAACTGCTCCGATAGTTCGACCATGTCTCGCACGATGACAATCTCGCGGGCTGCCGCTTCTCCGATCGCCTCTGCAGGGATCACATTCAAACGCACAGTGCTGCCTTTTTCGCCACGAATCTGATCAACCACATCATCAAGTCGCAAACCGATGACGTCTTTCATTTCACCGTCAACGCCTTGGGCAATTCCGATGATACGATCACCAGCTTTTAACTCACCTGCCTGTTCAGCCGGGCCACCTTTGATCAATTCAGCTACTTTGGTGTACTCGTCTTCCGAGGTCAGCTGCGCGCCGATACCTTGCAGGGATCCGCGCAGACCCATATTAAAGTTTTCAGAGTCGCGGGGTGAGAAGTAACTGGTGTGCGGGTCAACCGTACGCGCTACGGTCGCCAGATAGGCCTGGAATACATCGCGGTCATTGGTCTTTGAAATTTGAGTCAGCTGGTTGCGAAAGCGTTTACTCAAACGCTCTTGAATCAACGGCATTTCCATACCCGTCAACGACAGGCTGAGGGCACTGCTCTTGATACGCTGACGCCAAAGATCATCAAGTTCTTCAATCGTATTGGCCCAAGGCGAGTCTTCGCGGTCAATCAACAATTCTTCCTGCGTGTCAAAATCCAAGGTGTCGAGACTGCTTTCAACAAATTCCACCGCCCACACCAGACGCTGCAATAAGCGCTTATGGTACAGATTGTAGATGTCAAAACCCGGCTGCAAGTCGCCTGCCTTTAATGTGTCATCAAGTGAGGCGCGTAAGGAGGACAGCGCCAGTACATCAGAGCTCAGGAAATAAAGCTTTTGCCCGTCCAGCGTTTTGATGTAGTAGTCAAATACTTCCGCCGAGAAACGATCATCAAAGCTGACCGGGGAGTAGTGTTTGGTCTCCAGCTCTCGCAACAATTCGATTGCAGTGCGGCCATAAACCGGGATGGGCTCCATGGCGTGATACAGCGCTTCCACATCGAGAGGGGCGAACACCTCTTCTTCCACTGCGGCCTCTTGCGCAGCGTCCTGTGCCATCACTGGCACACTGAGCATCCACGCAAGCAATATAGATTTACCCGCGTTGACACCGGCTCTGTGTATTGCCTGATACCAAGGTTTTAACGGCACGCCGTGTTTGATCTCATGATTTACAGTACTCAACGTCACACCTCGCATGATGAGTGTCCATGATTACGAGCGTTTTTCAACGATTCGATCACAATGACCTCTTGATATTACTTTTTGTTGCGCTCTGTCAAGGCGAACAAGGTGACTAGACGTGACAGTGCTGCCATATTTCAGTCATGTTTTATACGCTTGTTGCGCGCACTCTTGTGTCGCTCTACGCGTTCCACGTCAATATATCGGTCTGTAATGGCACTCGAGCCATGGCCTGCATCATCGCGCACATGCTCGCGCGGCCGGTATTTCACATCTTCCGAAATACCCGTGTGACGCAACCAGTGTACGGTCGCGCCCGCCAATCTGTCTGCCTCCTCAAAAGACCCTTCGGCGCGCAGTTTTTCTTCAGCCAGATCAAAACATTTCTGCACAATACCGCGGATCTGCCGGGTGCTGGTGATACCACCTTTGCCACGCGTCTTATGCACTAACGGGCTGGATTCACCGGGCGCGGGCAGGGGAGTCAGACCACGCGCAAGGCGATAGCGTTTCAAGGCCTCAAGCATGGCATTGCTGACGGACACTTCACGTTCTTTATTGCCTTTGCCTACGGTCAAAAACCACCAGTTGCCTTCCAGATCGCGCTGGAAATGCCCCATTTGCGGGATCCAGCGCTCGGTTTCCACCAACTCGGAAATACGCAGATACATACCAAACAGGGCGCTCATCACAAACAGGGTACGTTCGTGTTGTAAAGGGTCTTCCTCAGCCATTTTCTCAGCCGTTTCCAGCACAACGTCCCACTGAATCTGCGACAACCTGCGGATTTTTTCCTGCCCCTGACGTTTACGCAAAAACTTGCCTTTCTGGCGAATATGCGCCACCGGATTGGCCGCCACGTAGTTTTCCTGGACCAAGTAGGAAAAGAAACTGCTCAATACACCGAATATTGCCTGCAATCCAGACTGCGACAGACTGTAGGCCTGATCTTTTGCGCACACATAGGGGCGCCATGCCGGGTTCAACACGCGTTCACCAGCCTGATCAAGAAAGCGGGGCGCCTGCTTGTGTCCGGTCCAGTCATCGGGTGGTTGACGGGCAAATTCGATATAACTTTCAAGATGCTCACGCTGTATCTCTTTCAGCGTATTGCCAGCGTGCAGCCAGCACCATTGCAGAAAATGCTCCAGCTCACGCCGGTAGGCTGTGTGGGTATCCGGACTGCCGCGATAGCTGAACAAAAACTCGCAGGCACGCAGATAGTCGTCTGCCGCGCCATCAGGCACATGGGCATTGACTGGTTCCGGCAACGACGGTGGCTCCCGCCAAGGGTTTGGCATACTTTCGCGCGTATCAAACAATGGATGCAGTAAGACTTTAATCTTGCTTTTCATGCCGGTTTTTTTTCACTTCTGTCTGCTGTTTTTTTAGTTTGAGTGCGCCGCCAGTTGAAGGCAAGCGTGACGACGATTTAAATACAATCCGCTTGCCCGGCACCGTATTTTTTGCCAGCATGTTACGAGCACACATCAGCAAGGCCCAGCATCTGATATCACTTAACAAAACGAGTTTATCATCATGATATATAAAGCTTTACTATCAACGCTTCTTGTGACCTGCAGTTTGACTGCACACGCACAGATACAGGAGCCAGCCAACGCAGCTCTGAAAGAGATTTCCAATTTCAGGCAATATAGCGAAACTTTTGCCAGCGCAGGCCAACCAACTGCCGAGCAATTCAACACGGTGCGCGATGCCGGTTTTGAGCGCGTCATTTACCTGGCGTTTACCAATAATCCCAACGCTGTACCCAATGCCGATCAGCTGGTAAAAAGCCTGGGCATGGATTACGTGCATATTCCGGTCGATTGGACCCGGCCAACCACGCAGGATTTCTACACTTTTGCAGACGCCATGCGTCGTGACACCGACCGCAAAACCTTGCTGCATTGCCAGGTCAATGCGCGCGCAACTGCTTTCAGCTTTTTGTATCGTGTCATCTACGAGGATGTGCCTGTCGCTCAAGCCAAGGCTGACATGAACTCCGTATGGCAACCCAACCAGACCTGGAGAGACTTCATTTTTGCCGTGTTAGCTGAAAACGATGTCAACCCGGAGTGTGAAGGCTGTGACTGGACGCCGTCGACGGCTGGGAATTGATTTGTTAAAAGCTGAGCTTACAATTTATTGACTAAATACCTGGAATTCTAAAAATAATTAAAATCAATAGCATACAGTTTATGTGTCCAAGAGAATCACTAAACTCAACTCGTCCATGCCGAGTTTGGTTTGATTCCTGCCTGCTCCAAGTAAAACGCTAAATCAGTAACTTTGAAAAACAAAGGGCCTAAGGATTTGACACTACATGAGGGCTATACTTTCTACCCTGAGGTTTTTCTGGGGTGTCCGCAAAATCGGGGTAGAACCCGTCCGGTTCCATTAAATCAGAACAGCGCGTAGCCTTAGAATTGAAAGGTGTGCTGCTGAGCAATCTCGCCAGAATATCGCAGAAATTACGGCTGCTTGGGGTAACGATGACGCAGAAAGCATGATGAAGCTCAGTTCCGATGAGCAGGAAATCTCACCGGATCTGAGCTCAAAATTGGAGGCAAGGTTGAAAGCTTTTTCACAGTTGCGATTTAATCAACACTCGAGAGAACGGGGATTTCTTTGAGATTCGAACGTATCCTAATCATGTCTATTCGGTCATCCTTATCCGTGTCAGCCCCCTCTGCATATATAGGCATGTCGATGTGCAGGTAGAGATCAACTTTTTCAAATTCACTATAAACATTCGCCTCAACATTCGCAGCGGTATTGATCTCGATAATAAAAGGCAATTTTTGTTCAGGTTCAATTCTCAATAAATTTAATGACATGCCGTGCATACTAGGTTGTTCAATCCCCTCTAGCGGGTTATTGAGGACTTGGCCTTCTGCCTCGATCACGAGCCAGAATTGACGTACTAACCTGTCATCAAATAGAACCTCATACACTTCAGATTCTGAACTATTATGGATATTTAGCACTATTTCTTCCAGTAGACCATCCTCAGTGCGACCATAGCCCTGCAATGTTACGCTTATGTTTCCGCTAACTCCGCTCGCTAGGATTTCGTTGTGATAATTCTCTGCTGCTTGCGCTGAACCAAGTAGCAGAAAAAATATCATGGTGAAAAATTTAAAATATACGTGGCGCATTCTAGCTCTCCTTGTTTTAAGACCTGTTACAAAATCCACCAGTTTTACGCTAGCTAGTGCCCATCCAGAAACTCATAA
>DITX01000096.1:190-3276 GCA_002422225.1 Gammaproteobacteria bacterium UBA6173 | reverse complement strand
GTAAACAGCACCATCGCAACCAGGAAGGTCGTAATGTTGGCGTCAATAATCGTCCCGAAGGCGCGCGAGAAACCCGAGTCAATGGCACTCTGTGGCGACATACCTGCCGCCAGCTCTTCACGTATCCGGCTAAAAATCAGTACGTTAGCATCGACAGCCATACCGATGGTCAACACGATGCCAAAAATCCCTGGCAGTGTCAGCGTGGCTGAAATAATGGACATGATTGCTGCAAGCAGCACCACGTTGATACCGAGTGCGGTAACTGCCGCGACACCAAACAGACGGTAGTAGTAAAGCATGAACAAAGTCACCAACAAATAACCGATCGCTACTGCCTTGGCACCTTGCTCGATATTTTCCTGACCCAGGCTGGGGCCAACTGTACGTTCCTCAACAAAGTACATAGGCGCCGCCAATGCACCTGATCGAATCAACAGAGACAGATCATTGGCTTCACGCTGACTCAGCCCTGTGATCACAAACTCGCGACCCAGTGCTGCCCTGATCACCGGATGGCTGATCAGCCTGCTTTCTTCGTAGGACTCTTGCTCCTCAACCAACACACCATTTTCATCGGGTTTAAACACCGAGCGTGTGCGGGTTTCGTTCAGCAGGATATCCATGGGGCGGCCAATATTTTCACGCGTTACGCGATTGAACTGCTCGCCGCCCTGCGCATCCAAGTTAATGACCACCTGGGGCTGACCGTACTGATCCAGCGCCGAACGCACATTGCTGATGCGATCGCCCTGCAAAATGACATCGTTGTCAACACGGATAGACTGGCCCTGATAATCATATACGGTATAACTGTTGGCAGCGGCACCGACATCAGCTTCCAAGTGGAATTGCAGCGTTGCGATTCGCTGCAAAATACGTTTGGCTTGTGCGGTGTCTTGTACACCAGGCAGTTGCACAACCAGTCGGTTAACGCCCTGGCGCTGCACCACCGGCTCGGATACACCCAAGGAGTCAACCCGGCTGAGAATGGTTGTCTGGTTAGCGGCAATGGTGTCTTCCTGCATCTGCTGAATACTTTCAGGTGTCATGGTCAGGTCCAAAATAAACTGGCCATCGCGCTCCCTCGCCTGCACCAACAAATCAACATAACCATCCCTGATCAAGGCACGCGCCTGAGTGCGTGATTCTTCATCATCAAAGCGCAGCTCAATCGAATCAGTACCTGTGACACTCATCTGACGGGTACGGATACGGTCGGCACGCAGTTCCTGACGGATAGTACTGAGCGTGTTTTCCATGCGCCGGGTCAACGCAGCTTCCATGTCAATTTCCATCAGAAAGTGCACACCGCCCTGCAAATCCAGACCCAAGTTCATTTTGCTGGCACCCATGGCCCGCAACCAACCTGGCGTGGTCGGCGCAAGATTCAGCGCAATGATGTAGCCGCTGCCGAGTGTCTGCTCAATCATGGCTTTGGCGCGCAACTGGTCTTCAAGATTGGCAAACCGCACCAGACCACCGTTAGTATTGATCTCTTCACCAAACCACGCCATGTCCGCTGCGCGTAAGGCATCGGTCACCATCCCAAGATCCACTTCCGTGATTGGATCGTTTTCGTGCGAGATCTGCAGCGCCGGATCATCCGGGTAAAGGTTAGGCAACGCATAAATGAAGGCGAGCACAAGAATGCCAATCACCATCAAGTTTTTCCAAAGGGGAAATTTATTAAGCATGTTGGGTAAACCTTTACTGCTCAGAGGTGTCCGTCCGCAGGGACACTATTTTTGTGCCCGGCATACTGACAGAGTTTAATTATCGATAGACTTGATTGTGCCTTTTGGCAAGGCAGCTGCGACGGATGATTTTTGCAGATTCAGCTCAACGCCATTTGCAACCTCAACGGTAATGTATTCGCCACTGACCTTGGTCACTTTGCCCAAAATACCGCCACTGGTCAGCACCTCATCACCTTTGCCCAGTGCACTCACCAGCTCGCGGTGCTCTTTGGCTCGTTTGGACTGTGGACGCCACAGGATCAGGTAAAACAGCACAAACATGCCGCCGATAAACAGCAAATTAAACAGCCCGGCGTTAGGTGACGCTGCCGCTGTCTGAGCATGAGCGCTGTTGATAAAAAAATCCATCATGGTTTTCTCCTGCTGACCGGCACTGCTTTTTCAGTTGCCGGTATATTTTTGTGTATTTGTAGGTGTAGATCATGAGGTCAAACCACATGGATTCAAGAGCCTGACTTCAAAATATTCAGCCTCAGGCGTTGGGGTCAGTCTCAAGGACGCGCTGAGCACGGTAAAAGTCCTCAGCAAAGGCGGTAAATCTACCCTGTTCCAGTGCCTGACGCAAACCCTGCATCAGATGCTGATAGAAGTGCAAGTTGTGGATAGTGTTCAGCTGAGCGCCCAGCATTTCGTTACATTTATCCAGATGATGCAGGTAGGCCCGGCTGAAATTCTGGCAGGTATAACAAGTACATGCCGGATCCAGTGCTCGGGTGTCGTCCTTGAACCGTGCATTGCGCAGCTTGAGCACGCCTTGGCTGGTAAACAGATGGGCATTGCGCGCATTGCGGGTGGGCATCACACAATCAAACATGTCGATACCCCGGCGCACGGCTTCAATAATATCGCCTGGGGTACCGACACCCATCAGGTAACGGGGTTTGTCAGCCGGCATCTGGTGAGCAACATAATCCAGCACTTTGATCATTTCGTCTTTGGGTTCGCCCACTGACAATCCGCCGATAGCGTAACCATCAAAGTCCAGCGCAACCAGGCCGTCCAGAGAACGCTGCCGGAGATTTTCGTACATGCCGCCTTGCACAATACCAAACAGCGCTGACGGATGATCACCATGAGCGACTTTGCAGCGTTTTGCCCAGCGCAAAGACAGCTCCATGGAGGTTTGAGCGTCCTGCTCAGACGCTGGATAAGGGGTACATTCATCAAAAATCATGATGATGTCGGAGCCGAGTTTCTGTTGCACGTCAATCGCGGATTCAGGACCAAGGAACACTTTGGAGCCGTCAATCGGGGAGCGGAAGGTGACGCCTTCTTCGTTGATTTTGCGCATTTCGCCAAGGCTGAACACCTGGAAGCCACCGGAGT
>DITX01000096.1:0-156 GCA_002422225.1 Gammaproteobacteria bacterium UBA6173 | reverse complement strand
CCCAGAATGATCTCAGCACCAATCTCGTTGATCTGTTGGGGCGTCATGCCTTTAACGGTGCCGTAAGTACCGACGGGCATAAATGCCGGCGTCTGCACGTCTCCGCGTGGAAAGCTGAGGGTGGCACGTCTTGCGAGGCCGTCTGTGTTATGTACT
>DITX01000018.1 GCA_002422225.1 Gammaproteobacteria bacterium UBA6173 | reverse complement strand
TCTGCGGTTCCAATGGCAGCTCGTGTGGCGAATAAGCTGGGTATTGAAGCGAATCCCCATAACTTTTTGCTAATGCATGCCATGGGACCAAATGTGGCTGGTGTGATTGGATCGGCAGTAGCTGCGGGAGTCTTAATTCAGATAGTTGGATAGCTTTCTGGTTAGATCAGCATCTGGTCAGATCAGCATCTGATCAGACCACAGCCGGTCAAGCCTAGTCATTGTCAACGAGTTGGTCCATCGTGTGTGCCGGGTTTTCGTCGCAGGGTTTACCGACGCCGTGAGCCGGCACACCCACTACTGTTGTGTAAGGCGGCACGTCCTTAAGAACTACGCTGCCGGCCCCCACTTTTGCACTTCGGCCAACTTCAATATTGCCCAAGACTTTAGCGCCAGCGGCAATCAAGACGCCTGAGCGTATTTTAGGGTGTCGATCACCCTGCTCATTTCCTGTTCCGCCCAGCGTAACTGACTGCATGATAGACACATCATCCTCAATCACGGTTGTTTCACCTATGACAATGCCAGTGGCGTGATCAAACATTATTCCCTTGCCCATCACACACGCTGGGTGAATATCAACGCCAAAAACTTCAGAGTTGCGACTTTGCAGATAAAGTGCGAGATCTTTTCGGTCACTTTTCCATAGTAAGTGAGCTACTCGGTGGACCTGAATAGACTGATAACCTTTCAAGTACAGGATGACAGGCAAAAAAGAATTTGTCGCGGCATCACGATCGAATACGGCTTTGATATCGAAAGCCGCATACTCGACTATCTCAGGGGCGTCCCTGAACGCTGAATCAATCAATTCTCTGATGGAGACAGCCGACATCACATAATTGGCCAGCTTATGGGCCAATAAATAACTCAATGCAGAGCTAAGGTTTCGGTGATTAAGCACGCACGCATAGACATAGCTAGCAAGCAACGGCTCTCTATCAATCAGCTCCTGAGCTTCTGTTTTGAGTTTTTCCCAAATATAAAAGGGCATTTGTTCACCTTCATTTAAGCGATTCTGATTGTTTAAGATCTGACAAGGGGCGGAATTATATCGCACTGAATCTGTTTGGTCATTGAAGGCATTTGCCATTCATGAGGCTAATGTTTTTTGAAGCACTGCCGCTACCTTCAGTACAACACAAAGATAGTCCACACTCATGGACGTGGGCACGCGCAGGCGAGGGAATCAATGTTTAGTAAATTTACCATACGAACCCGAGTAGGGCTGATAGTCATTGTGAGTCTGCTCGCCATTATAGGGCTCAGTTTAACCTTGCTTCTTCAGGCCCGCGAGCGATTTATGGACCAATTGCGAGAAGGCAGCGTGAATCAGGTGCAAATGATCCACAAGGCCTTGAGCGGTCTACAAAGCCAGGTACGCAATGGCCAGCTAACTGATGCGGAAGCAAAAAGACAAGGCCGCTTTCTTATCAACAATACGATGGTAAACGAACGAAATTACCTGTTGCTTTACCACAGACTTGGTCAGATTCTGGCGCACCCATTGCGAGGCGTAGACAGTGCTCTGGATACTGACGCACAAGTTCGTAGTGCGATTCAGTCCGCCGCAACAACCCCTGAACAACGAATGGAGGCGAATGGTTATCGCGATCCGACACCTATGATGACCGAAATTATCCATCGATACACAGGTGACAGCTATACAGGTTTTGCAGAATATTTGTATTTCCCTGAGCCTATGTTCGGGTACCGCTTCCTCACATATACGGATGATCCCATCGCTCATCCTCAAGCTGAACTCAAAACTGTCTATGCGGAACTTTTTGAGCCTTGGGACTGGGTTATTATCCATGGACTATATGTTGATGACGTAAACGCGCAGTTTTTCCAGTGGGCCCGTGATTCTGCTGTGATTATTGCTCTATTGCTGATGGCACTCAGTGCCGCCGCATATTACCTCTCCAGATCAATAACATTGCCGCTGACCAAAGCAGAGGCCTATATGCACGATATCGCCAAAGGCTCTGGCGACCTCAGTAGGCGATTGGAGGAGCAAGGCACGGATGAGCTCTCTAAACTCGGAGCAAGCTTTAATATTTTTGTCAGCAAACTTGCCGATATTATCAGACAGGTGTTGGTTACCAATTCGGACGTTACCGGAAAGTCTGCTCAGTTTTCGCAAATGATTCAACGCACAGCTGGCAGATCAGCCTCTCAATTGGAAGAAACCGAGTTGTTGGCGTCATCGACAACTGAATTGTCCTCCTCCTTGGCTGATGTGGCTGATGGTGCGCAAACCAGCGTCGATGCGGCCAAAGAAGCAAACGGTGCAACCCAGAAGGCCACTGAAGCTGTTTCCCATACTCGAAGCTCAGTAGAAAAACTGTCGGGTTCGTTGTCTATGATCCAACAGAAAGTGCACTACATGCGGGACCACAACCAGAAAGTTCACTCAGTGCTTGAAGTTATCCAAGGGATTGCAGAGCAGACCAATCTGTTAGCGCTGAATGCAGCTATCGAAGCAGCCAGGGCTGGTGATCAGGGGCGTGGGTTCGCGGTCGTGGCAGACGAGGTGCGGAGTCTTGCACAAAAAACCCAGTCGTCAACTTTAGAAATTAACACGATTATTCAAAACCTCCAGGACAATACCACACAAATAGTCAGCGCGATGGACCAAGGGGTTTCGCTGTCTCGCGAGTGTGTTGGTTCAGCAAATACAGCGAATGAACTGCTTGATCTGGTATTAGCGTCCGTTTCTCTGATTGCTGAGCGCAGTAGGGACATAGCAACCGCAGTGAAACAACAGTCTGAAGTAACCGAGGGTATCGCAAAGAGCAGTGTAAAAATTGCAGCGGATGGCCGGCTTAACACCGAAGACTATCTCAAGTGCAAACAGTACCACGCTGAGATAGATCAGCTGCTAAGTTCGCTGGATGGGCTGGTAAACCAGTTTAAGCTGGGCAGTAGATACTGAGTTATTCGTTATTTATCCTGATTAATCTGGAGCCTGTGCGTTGACGTTCACCGGCTCCAGTTAACAGCTCCAAACTCAGTTGGTACTGACCGTTCTTAAATTGATGAGTGTCTATTTCAACAGCAAATCCCAATAAAGGTGCTGCTGGATCAAAATCCGCATTTTTTAAAGTGACAACATCGTCGCGCGACACCGATCTCACAGTTTCAGCTACCTCAATGCCGTCTAGCAATACACTGACTTTGTTAACCCCAGCGCTGTTGATAGTCCAACCGGATATGAGCGTTTTATCTTTCAGTTCTTCATGTCGACTTGGCGAGTCTAACCAGGCCTCTGACGGCATTGGACACTCAGGAAAGACAGTGCGCTCCAAGCCATCTGGGCGTAGGCCTTTCGCAACATAAAAACTGAAAATTTTATCGCCTTGGAATAGAAAGAGTTGATCCAGAAGGCCAACTTCTGAAAAATGACTACATATATCAGACATGATCAGTGACTTTTCAATACTGTCGAGGGTGCTGTCTTCTGTAACAAAAATGGCGTCTTCGCTCCAGTTTTTGAGTAGCCCATCAGTATCAAGTTCCCAGATCCGGTACTGGGTTTGGCGACCATCCCGGATTACTTTATTAGTATCTGTCGTGTAGACAGTGTTATTCGCCGTTGCAAAACTGATCTGTGCAGCGGTGTAGTAGTTGTCGGTGACAATCAACATGTCTTCTGGGAATCCATGTTGCGTCTGTAATGCGTTGAGATGCTCGACAAGCGGAGACCATCCCGCCATTTTGTTTGAAAGCACACCGGGGCCAATCAGGTTCTGTAAAGACTGGTTAAAACCTTGAGACCCAATGCCTCCCAGTAAAAACAAAGTTCCTAGAAGTCCCGTCACTGGCACAAGTAAAACCAACTTAACCGGGTTTAATGTCGGGAATTCTTGAGACAACTTTTCTTTTAGCGCTCTTAAGGTGGCAGGCGCAAAGACAAGCAAGGGCAGGTATCCTGAAATTGGCCAATGGATCGTTGTTCTTGTTGTGTCACTCCAGGGGGAAAGCAGCATGTAAATGCCGAGATTGAATAAGGCAAACAATGCAAAAAGTAACGCCCTTTCGCTGCCCTGCCTGGCCTGCCTGATCAGGCTCCAAAGCGTAAACAAAAGTGTAGCGTAAAGCAGCGGGGTGACTGCGGTTGCCTGAATAAAGGGATGTAACAGACCTTTCACTTGAAATTGCCATGGATGGCGCTCCACAAGATGATAGTCCAGCCCTGCCAGACTGTTTACATAATTGAAACTCAGCGCAGGGAAAAGGCCGATTGAGGCAATGCCCGCAGCAATCCAGAAACGAGTTGTTCGCCATTGGTGCCATTGACGTTTTTCAATAATAAAAAACATCAAAGCAGCAAGCAGGTACGGTGCAAATCTATAGTGTGTACTCAAACCAAGCGCAGCAACAATGCCAGCAGCAATCCAATATTGCGAATTACCCAGGCGGGTTGCTCGCTCAACAAACCCAATAAAGAGTAAGCCAAACACCAGCAAGGCAGCATCAGGCACGGCAAAGAGTCCCATAATGGCGAGCGTTGGCAAGCACAAACTCAGAAATGCCGACATCAAAGCACTCCTGCGTCCATGCAATGGGAGTGCTACCCAAAAGACAAGTAATGGTAATGACAGACCACAGAGCAGAAAAATTGAGCGCACGGCCTGAGGTGAATTGCCCAATAGCTCGGTGCCAATACCTGCAAACAGAGCCGCCATAAATGGCAAGTCGCTGTATGCAAGCGCTGGAAATCTGGAGGCTTGCCAATAAAATATCTCGTCGCTATACAATTCGAGGCGGAAAGCCAGCCCGAGTTTGATCAGAAATATAACTGCAGCAGTCGCGAGCGTGACTAAAAACAAGGTCTTATATGCGGGGGAATTCAATCGATGCCACTCACTTTTGTACTTTTACTGTGTTGAATCATTATAGTCATCAAAACCTTCTATTAACATAAAAATGCCGGCGTCAGGGTGGAGCCGCATATCGAATCCATGCTCTAATCCAGAAAATTTAAAGGATATAAATACTACAGATGTATGCATGCGTTGACCTTGGATCTAATAGTTTTCACCTTCTCATCGCCCGATGGCATGATGGTGCGCACGAAATAGTTGAACGATTCAGTGAAAAAGTTCAGCTAGGAGAAGGACTTTCACAAAATTGCACTATTAATGCTGATGCTTTCCAGCGAGGACTTGTGTGCCTAGAGGCATTTGCTTTGGCGATGGAGCGGTATCCCATTAAATACTTATGGGTCGTTGGCACTAATGCGCTGCGAGTCGCAGAAAATTCACAAGACTTTATTAATCAAGCCAAGAGCCGGGGTTTTGCCGTTGATGTAGTGACCGGGCTTGAGGAAGCTGCCCTTGTTTACGCCGGGGTGACATCTGCTATACCGAAAGATGACCAAGTCAGGCTTGTGATCGATATAGGTGGCGGCAGCACAGAACTAATTGTGGGTAAAGGCCCAGTCCAATTACAGGCGCATAGCTTGCCGATTGGATGCGTGAGCTGGAGAGATCGCTGGTTCAGTACAAGGTTGGAAAACAAAGACCTGTTGCGTAAACAATTGACGATGGCGGCAGATGACGCTGAACAGGTATTTGCGCAAGTCGCAGATCAATTGGCCCGTACCCCTTGGGCTGAGGTTTTTGCGTCATCTGGCACAGCAAAAATGCTGAGCGCTATTTGCTCTCACAAGTATCCGTCTGCCGCTGGTTCTACACTTGTTGATTTTGACGTTCTGGCAAAACTGGAAAGTGACATCATAGAGACAACACTAAACCCTGGTCGAACACTGCCGGGACTTAAAAACAGTCGCAAAGAGCTGCTGCTGCCTGGCTGGGCAGTGCTGACCGGATTTATGAAGGTTCATCAAATAAACAAACTCCACTTTAGCCCTGCTGCGTTACGAGAGGGAATGCTTCACTATATGGTAAAGGCTCGTGACCTTAACGACTCGCCATTGCGTGTGTTGAGAGCGAGTTAAGCAGAATCGCTTGTACGCCATCAGTGGAATCTCCAATACAGGGGGCCAGTTTTCTATAAGTCCCGTCGGCCATCAATTCCCAACTTTGCTGTCTATCCGACAAATATAGCTCTAGCTCCTCAAGAATCCGGTTAACCCATTTTTTTCGCAAAATGGGATAGGCAATTTCAATTCTGCGCTGCAGATTTCGCTCCATCAGATCCGCACTTGAGCAGTACACAGTGAAGGTATTATTGGCAAAATAGAACACTCGAGAATGCTCGAGAAACCGGCCGATAATCGAAACCACTCGAATGTTTTCAGAAACGCCAGGTACCCCTGGCTTTAAGCAGCAAATCCCGCGCACGATCAAATCAATTTTTACACCTGACTGTGACGCGCAATAAAGCTCCCTGATGATTACTGGATCCGTTAGCGCATTTACCTTGGCGATGATTCTTGCCGGTTTACCTTCCAAAGCGCATTGTTTTTCCTGTTGGATCAATTGCACAAGCCCTTTCATGAGCTTGAAAGGTGCATTCAGTATTAAATCGGGTGAGATTTTTTTACCCATGCCTGTGATCTGCTGGAAAACCTTGTGAACATCGGAGCACAGAATTTCATCACATGTCATCAGGCTGTAGTCCGTGTATGACAGCGAGTTCTTTCGGTGGTAATTGCCGGTGCCCAAATGCACATAGCGCTTGAGTCGACCATTTTCGCGTCGCACGATCAGCAACATCTTGGCATGGGTTTTGTAGCCCATGACGCCATACACAACAACGGCGCCCGCCTCCTGCAGGATGCTTGCAAATTGAATGTTTTCCTCTTCGTCAAATCGTGCTCTGAGTTCAATGACGACCGTTACTTCCTTGCCATTTCGTGCAGCTTCAGACAGGGATTCAACTAGCTCAGAGGATTCATTTGTGCGATATAAGGTCTGCTTGATAGAAATCACGCCCGGATCCCTTGCAGCCTGCCGCACCCAATCTATTACCGGTATAAACGACTGATAGGGATGGAGCAGTAACTGATCTTCACGATTGACAGCAGTAAAAATGCAACTTCCTTCTTCGAGTGCTGCGGGAGTACCGGGCGAAAAGGGTGGAAACCGAAGATCAGGACGGTTAATCATGCTAAATAGCGCCATCAATCGCTGCAAATTTACCGGGCCATCCAATCTGAATAATTCCTCTTCGGTGAGATTGAAGCGTTCAAGCAGGAAGTCTGTCAATTCAGCGGGACACCCGGCGCCTACTTCGAGTTTGGCAGCAGCGCCAAATCTACGAAGGTGCAATTCGCCTTGCAGCGCGCTGGCCACATCTTCTACCTCGACATTACTCATTTCCAAATCAGAATTGCGAGTGACCCGGAACTGATGACATTCTTTTACCTTCATTCCTGGGAAAAACTCTTCTACATGTTCATGGATGACGGATGACAAGAAAATAAAATTGTCACCATCTGGCGTTATGTGGGAGGGCACTTTAATAAGTCGAGGCAGGGCACGTGGCGCTGGCACAATCGCTAGGCCGCTGTCGCGACCAAAGGCATCTTTACCTTCCAATGAAAGAATGAAATTTAGGCTTTTATTTACGAGCCTTGGAAAAGGGTGAGCTGGGTCCAGTCCTAATGGGCTGATCACGGGCAATACTTCATTTCGAAAATATTCCTGCGTCCAGGATGAAAGTTTTTCATCCCACTCATGCCGATAAAGGAATTTGATTTTTGTAGCAGCCAGGGCAGGCAATAGCTCTTCGTTCAGTATCTGATATTGCTCCTGGAGTGCTTGGCGCACAATTTGATGAACTTCACTCATCACTTCTTGCGGGTATTTACCGTCGGGGCCAGGCCTTTGTCGCCCAAAACCAAGTTGTTTTTTTAAACCTGATACACGAATTTCATAAAACTCATCCAGGTTTGAGCTGAATATCAGTAAAAACATTAACCTTTCTAACAGCGGGTGTTGCTTGTTGCGCGCTTGATCAAGTACGCGCAAGTTAAATTGCATGTAACTGAGTTCCCGGTTCAGGTAGTAATTACTGTCGTTCAGATCAATATCTGCCGCAATCGCAGGGCATCCAATTGACTCCAGTGGAATCGACAATTCTTGCTCCTGCATGTCCGCAGGATTTACCTGTTTAATACTCATAACAACTACCAGAGATAAAGAGAACTGTTATTCTAGCGTAGAGCGCAGGCATTGATATATCCCTTACGCAACTGTGGCAAAATTGTCATCTTTCTGTCATAAATCGACTTTATGCTAGTGCTACCTTTTTGAGGATTCTCCAATTATGAAAACTGATGCAGGTGTTCACAGTCATCACATTTCCCAGCAATTCAATATTGAACTCGAGGAAATTAAAAGCAGTCTGCTTGAAATGGGTGGGCTGGTTGAAAAGCAGATGAATGATGCAATTGCTGCACTCATCTTTGCCGACAGTGAACTCGGCAGCGCTGTGCGAGAGAACGATGTTGCTGTCAATGCAATGGAACTGAGTATCGATGAGGCGTGTCATCGTATTCTTGCTCGTCGCCAGCCTGCAGCCAGCGATCTCCGCCTTGTGTTGGGGATCATCAAAGCAGTAAATGATCTGGAACGGATTGGTGATGAGGCGGCCAAAATTGCTCGATTGGCAGTTGAACTTACCAGTCAAGGCGATTCGTCTAAAGGGTATATTGAGATTCGCCACATAGGTGAGCGTGTGCGACATATGATAAATATGGCGTTGGATGCTTTTGCGCGTTACGACGAGGATGCTGCTCTCTCGGTTGCAAAAGAAGACGTGAACGTAGATATGGAGTATGCCAGTGCAATGCGTGAAATGATCACCTATATGATAGAGGATCCTCGCAGCATTACTCGCGTTTTGAATGTGATCTGGGCACTGCGCTCGTTAGAGCGTGCTGGTGATCATGCCAAGAACATTGCTGAACACGTTGTGTATATGGTGATGGGGCGTGATGTCAGGCATGCAGGCTTGTCTAGTATGGAAAAGCAGGTGAAGTCTGGTAAAGAGTAAGCCCAACTACTCTTTTTTTATCCCTGAGTACCAGGCTTTGGCATGGTATCTGTAACTCTTGGCGGTTCCACGAGTCGCTCAACAGGTAACAGGCAAGTAAATTGGCTGCCTTTTCCCGGTTGACTGCTGATCTCCAACTTCCCATTGTGCCTCGCAAGCACATGTTTAACGATTGCCAGCCCTAACCCTGTTCCACCCGTATCAGCAGACCTGCTCTCATCTACCCGGTAGAATCGTTCTGTCAGTCTTGGAATGTGCTGTGGGGCGATCCCTGGGCCGTTGTCGTTGACTGTTATCGAAAGACTATTGGTGCCTTTTTCCACCTTTAGATCGATCGAACCGTGAGCCTGGGTATACTTGGCAGCGTTTAAAACCAGATTTGAGATGGCACTGTAAAGCTCGCTCAGATTGCCATTTACATAAATGTCATCCTTACAATCCAGCGTGATAAGGTGTTCTTTGTCTGCAAAAACCTGCTCAGCGTCTTGTTTGACCTCTCTGAGCAGCGAGCAAAGCTGAATTGCGCTTTGCTGCTTTGAACTGGCTCGAGTTTCCAATTGAGACAGGGTCAACAAATCTCTGATGATGTTCTCCATTCGATGAGATTGCTGTGCCATTTGTTCAATCGGTTTAATCCATCGTGTCGGTAAATTCTGTTTGTCGTCAAGCATAGTCTCAAGGTAACCGGTAATGACCGTGATCGGTGTGCGCAATTCATGTGACACATTACCCACAAAATCCTTTCTCATCATTTCCAAACGATGAAGCTGCGAAATATCTCGAACCAGCATCAGGCGCTCGCCTTCGCCAAAAGTGGTAATTTGAAACTCCAGCATATTGGTCGGATTAGAAGGAGAATTTAGCTTAAGAGGTCTGTTAAATTTGGCTTTGTTGAAGTAATCAATAAACGCGGGTTCTCTGATCAGGTTAATAACAAGTTGGTTTTTGTCCTTTGGGGTTTGCAGGCCAATAAGTTGTTCCGCGGCAGGATTCCACCATTCTAGTCCTCCTCGGTTATTGATCATCACAACCGCAAGTTCAAGGGCGGCAGTTGATTCCTGGGCCTTATCAATGATGCTTTTAAGTTCTAGCAGCGCTTGGCGTTCTCTGCGCTGTAATAGATATATGCCATCAAAAATGTATCCCCATATGCCTTTGCTCTCAGGGGGGGGGGAGGGTTCCGAAAAATCGGTATCGCGCAGCCAGTTGTAGAGTTTGCGCAATTGTCTGAGATGGTAAACCAGATAACCCAAGGTGCCAGCGAGGACCACGAGCGCGGGCTCACCAATCAGCCATCCAGCCAATAGCAATACAAAAAATGAAATTAGCAATCGCTTGATTGCATCATGCCAATTTGAGAACAAGCTTTGAGCCTTTGAACATTAACCAGTAGAACAACGAATTAGCAGACTATAACGAAAAGGATGTGCACTCACCAGTCATCGCGGGTGCACATTCGTCGGGATTTGTATTACTAATCGTGTCGGGTAGAAAACCGATAACCAGCGCCCCGAACTGTTTGGATGAGAGCTGAGTAGTTAATGCCGGTCTTTGATGCAGAGCTCAGGGCTTTGCGCAACCTGCCAATATGAACATCTACCGTGCGCTCCTCCAGATACACATTGGCGCCCCACACCTGATCCTGAATATGGTCTCTTGAATATACTTTTTCCGGGTGGGTCATAAAAAAGTTTAGCAATCGATACTCGGTAGGTCCCATTTCTACGGGGCGGTCTTCTACCATCACTCGGTGGCTGGCAGGGTCCATCTCGAGATCAAATACCCTGATCGGTTTGTCTTTAAGGTTTCCAGTGCTCCGGCGCAATACTGCCTTGATGCGCGCCACCAGTTCCCTTGGAGAGAATGGTTTTGTCACATAATCATCTACACCCACGTCCAGCCCCTGAACTTTGTTGTCCTCACTGGTTTTGGCTGTCAACATGATGATAGGTATGCTGGCAGTCAATTCATCCCGTTTCAGGCGGCGAGCCAGCTCTATTCCGCTGCCGCCCGGAAGCATCCAGTCCAGCAAAACCAGGTCAGGGCGTTGGTCTATAATGTTGACATGAGCATCGAGGGCAGTCGAAGCGGTAGTGCTTCTGAATCCGGCAGTATCAAGCGCGATACCGATCATGTCGCGAATGGCAGCTTCATCATCTACGATTAAAATGTTTGGTTCCGGCGTCATTCCGTCAATCCTGTTTGCATGCAAGCCGATGAAATTCAAGCTGAGCTGTATTAAATCAATGCAATATTACATTTTGATGACAATTTTTTAACGCAAATCAGACGGGGTTGAGACTGAATAAGGATTTTTTCTGCTCTGTGCCTGCAATCACAGGCCAGCAGCGTTTAACGCGTTTGCCTTTTGTAATATTAGGGTATAATTCCGCCCGCGAAACCCACACAACGCAATAAACCTGAAGAACGTCATCGGTCAATGAGGCCTGACGTGAGGAGATACCATGGATCGTAAAACTTTCAAAGCACTGTCTTTAGCAATGGCAATCGGCGCGGCTGGATTTGCCGTCACTACAGCCAGCGCGGACGAAGGCCGTTTTTATATAGCCCCTGGTGTTCAATGGATGGATTTTGACAGTGATCGTCAATCCCGTGATGAAACTGGTTACAATTTAGGTATTGGTTACGGTTTGTCAGAAAATCTGTCGACCGAGCTGACCTATAGCCGTATCAGCATGAATACCTTGACTGGTCGTGATCGCTTGCGGTCGATCCGTCTGGATTTGCTCTATAAATTTGACAACCAAATTGGCACACTGTCCCCTTATTTTGTGGGCGGACTTGGTGATGCTGACTTGAATGCAGGCAAAGATACCACTCTGAATGTCGGTGCCGGATTCAGCTACAGACTCAATGACATTGCTGAATGGCGAACTGCTGCTCGTACTTTTTACGGAATCGCTGATCGTACGTTTGACTTGGGAATCGAAACCGGTATGGTTTTCCACCTTGGTTCTGCAGCGCCTGCCACAAGAGTAGAGCCGTCTGCAGCGGCTCCCGCTCCAGCACCTGCTGTAGCGGCCGTGGCTGACGCTGATGGTGATGGCGTGCCAGATAGCCGTGATGCTTGCCCAGACACACCACGTAACTATGCAGTAGATGCGCGTGGTTGCCCGATCATGATGAATGAAGTGGCGCGTATAGACCTGACTGTGCAGTTCGATTTTGATCAGTCAGTTGTAAAGCCAGAGTTCTTTGAAGACATCCGTCGTGTTGCTGATTTCCTGACGGCAAACGAAAGCGTTGTTGCTGTGGTTGAAGGTCATACCGACAGTGCCGGCACTGACGCCTACAACCAGAGCTTGTCAGAGCGTCGCGCTGCTGCTGTTCGTCAGGTGCTGATTGAGCGCTTTGGTGTCAGCGCTGCACGAGTCACATCAGTTGGTTATGGTGAGTCTCGTCCGGTTACCAGCAACGCAAGTGCAGAAGGCCGAGCGCAGAATCGTCGTGTTGTAGGCTCGATGACAGCCACCATGCAAAGACCACAACTGCGCAATTGATCAGTTAAAGCAACGCAAACCAAAACTCCCTGTTGGCTTTATGCTAACAGGGAGTTTTTTTTAAGATTATCGCTGTATAACGTAGTTGAGAATTACTGATACAGGCAGGCGCTCCAGTGCTTAGAGAGAGTCACTTAAAAAGTTCGGATGCTGACGCGCCAGCAAACTGGCGACATATAAAACAGCATTTCCCCAAGCCCGATGCCCAATTTGCACATTGGTTGCTGGCGCCCGGTTCTTTGACCAAAAAACTTCAGTCCATCAGTGACGGGACTTTTTTTGTTCGTGTGTTATCAGAAGGCTGGGTTTACAGAAGCGTGCCTGGATCAGGTTTATCCCAGGCAGGGCCACAAAAAATACTGATGTGGTCAAGGCGGGTGCTGCTCGGTGGCCACGGCGAAAACTGGGTGGCAGCGCATTCATTGATACCGATAACAACCCTGTGTGGCGCTAACAGGCGGTTGATTCATCTTGGAAATAAACCCTTGGGAGGGTTCCTGTTCAAGCAACGTGGACTAAGACGGGGCGATACAGAGATTTGCCAATATGACGGCTGTTGGGGGCGACGCTCTTTGTTTTTTCTGGATAACAAGTCGTTGTTGGTTGCGGAGTTTTTTTTGCCGGAATTAATCGCACGCACGCAGTTAACGTTTAAAAATGGAAGCTCACATGACCAATAAAATCGAAAACAGTGCCCTGACAGGTTTAAAAATAGTTGATCTCACGCGTGTGCTGGGCGGCCCCTACTGTACACAGGTACTCGCCGATCACGGAGCCAACGTTATCAAGATTGAACCCCCTCAAGGCGATGAGGTTCGAGATTGGGGGCCTCCTTTTCATGAAGGAGATGCTGCGTACTTTATCGGTGTAAACCGAAACAAACGAGGCATGTCTCTGGATTTGACTTGCAGTGAGGGGCGTGATGTTTTGTTTCGATTGTTGGAAGATGCGGATCTGCTCATCGAAAACTACAAACCAGGCACCATGGAAAAATGGGGCCTAGGTTATCACGAGGTTTTGCAACACCGTTTCCCGCGCTTGATCCATTGCAGGATCAGCGGTTTCGGCAGTGACGGCCCATTGGGTGGGTATCCGGGATATGACGCAATTGTGCAAGCGATGGCAGGATGGTTCAGTGTCAATGGAGAGCGCGGGGGCGAGCCGACCAGACTGGGGGTTGCCATGGTGGATATGGGCACAGGTCTGTATGCTGCAGTCGCGCTGTTGATGGCCTTATATGAGCGAGAGAAGTCCGGGGCGGGTCAGTATATTGATATGACGCTTTTTGATTGCGCGGTCTCGCTGATGCATCCACATGTTGTTAACTACAACATGACTGGTAATATCCCGGTTGCAACCGGCAATGCTCATCCTAACATCAGTCCTTATGAAACATTCAGAACCCGAACTGTCGATATTTTTATAGGCGCAGGCAACAACCGGGCGTTTGTAAAGTTGTGCAGCGAGCTGGGTGCACCGGAACTGATCCGGGATGCCAGATTTCTGAGCAATGCTGACAGAGTCAAACATCGCGAGCCGCTTAAGGCTGAGCTTGAATCGTATCTGGTGAAAATTGATGGCGCTGAGTTTGCTGAGAGGTTACTGGCTGCCGGTCTACCGTCTGGGCCGATCTACAACACTGCTCAGGTTGTTGCTCATCCGCACACGCTGCATAGAGAAATGATTGTGAAAAAGGGTTGGTACAAAATGACGGGCATCCCGATCAAATTTTCAAGAACGCCTGGTTCCATCAGAAGCTTACCGCCCAAATTTGCAGAGCACACGGTGGAGATACTCACCGCTGCTGGCTTTGAGCCTGAGCACATCAAACACCTGTCTGACAGTGGTGTCGTGCCACTTCAACGTTTAGGCTAGGGCTCCGGTTCAGCCTGATTCCAGGCTAAAAAGTTTCAAGATTACCGGGCCCGACCTGATGGGGCGACCATCGCGAAGGGCTGGTCTGAATTGGAGTGTCTCCAAGGCTGCTTTTCCTTGAATTCTCGCGCCGGCATTATCAGGCACCGATGCAGTAATATTAATCCGGTCGGCTTGCCCATTCATGCCAACATGGAATTGCAGCGTTGCCCTTGTGCCTGCCGCAGTGCCTATTCGCCCTGTTTCCGGCAAATTCTCATATCGCAAGCCGGGCACTCCATTGCGGATTATGGCAACGTCCGGCAACATCAAATCGCCAGTCTCCTCTTCGGTTGTACATTTTTTGGGCACACCTGCCAGTGTGGTTTCAAACTTTCCTGCAGGCAAAAGTGTGGGGCACGAAAAATAGTCATTCAACGCTTGTTCTGTATGTCCCGCCTTCAACAACAGCGACCATGCCGTGCGGTAATATCCAGCAGCAGAACCTGCAGCACTGCTGCCTCTTTGTGGGCCGGTATGGGAGCCCATTCGAAGTTCATATTGTTGCCTCAGTAACACAGAATCCCCGATAAACATTTGGATCATCGCGGCTTGTTCCGGATCAGTTTCCGAAAGCTCCTCCAATGCTTTGTCGGCGTCTCCCCCCGAGCTGTCAGCTAATGACTTGATCATTTGTTGGTGACGGTTCATCACGTTGTGATGTGATCGATCAATAACGGTGCTTGCTCGTGTGCCAAAGACTGCCTCCAAGTCACTGACGCTTGTGATCACCTGATTTCGTCGATAATCCGGTGTTTCAATACCTTCGCTACGGCTTAACAACTGCCGACTGGTATCTGTTGTAGCAACGATGCCTAAAGCGATATATAGCTCTGCCAGCGCTCGTTCGTAAATAAGCTGCTGAAGTTCCGGGCCAGGATTCAGACTTGATCTGGCAACTTCCAGAGCCATTTCTTCAAGTGCCTGGAGTTGCAGCAGGTAATTCGGCTCCTGCAATCTCGGCCCTCTTGCCAACAAGAGCCTTGACCAGTTACGCAGCTCCTTGATGTGCGCAAGACGGTCGGTGACGGGCATGTTTTCACTGCGCTCGAGAACAAGTGTGAGGTATGACATTCTGTCAAAAATCTGATCCCAGTTTTTTTCGGCGGCCAATACCCCAAGCTGCTGCTTGACGAGTTCTATCTGGCTAGGAGTGAACAAGCCGTCATTAATACGCAGTACCTGAATTTGTTGCTCTATAAGTGCGTTCGCCTCGACATATGATTCGTCTTCTATTAGGGCGGCAATCAGATTGTTGAGTGGCTCAAGCAATCCATAATCGTAGGCGCCCGAGCTCTCTAGGCTTTCTGTCAGTTCTGCGCGCAGTTGCTCTAAAGGCGTTGGCTGTATCGAATAGTCAGGTATGTCGGCGGTTTGATCAGCAGAGGCAATTGATGTGCAAAACACACAGCTCAATGCCAGTACACCCAGAATTGACAGGGTGTTCAAACGTCTCCGTTGTTCCACGATTCTGGTGGTCGGTGCCATTGAGATTCCCTTTTAGTCGAGCGTCATATCTTGCGATACGTTTTGATCAGAACACAAAAGTTAAGGATTTTGGGATTAAGGTCAGTATACACAAATCCGCAGGCGAGAATGGCACCCTACAATAAAAGACAAATCCTTTGTTGATTAGTTCAAAAAGTTTGCTTGACGCCCTTGACTCATTTTACTAAATTGCTGGCCCTAACAGATTTTCTGGTAATGATTTAAATGTTCATTGGTTTCGCCCATACATGTTCTCACATTGCTGCCCCGGCAGCCGCTGCACGCCGCGCGCGTGCGGCGCGTGCGCGCATGTCTGTCCGGGACCGGGAGACTGAATTTATCTGTTGATCTGAGATGTAACTAACAATCAGAGCAGAAATTCAAAAACCTCTTTGGCCCCGGCCCCAGAGGTTTTTTTTTGCATTGAGTTTTCAAAAAATTATTTAACGCTGCTCCTTCTGGGGCGGAAAGGAGAGGTAACCGTGTCAGTCAAAGATGTTGAGGATAGTTTGGGTTTAAAGGTCTGTAAAAAGCAGGCGCTTGTTATTGACCGGGGCGCAGGCGTCTGGGTCTGGGATGTCAGCGGCGAGAAGTTTCTGGATTTTACTGCCGGATGGGGGGTTACCTGTTTAGGTCATTCGCATCCGCTGATGCTCAGTGCAATACAAGAGCAATCTGCTCGAATTATCCAGAATCCCAATTCGGGGTTTACTTACTCACCGGCGCGCGCCGAATTGATGTTAGAGCTCCAAAAAGTATTGCCGGCGGGATTGAGCCGGATGTTCTTTGCCAACAGTGGTGCAGAAGCCAATGATGCGGCACTTAAACTGGCCAGAAAGATTACTGGCCGTTCCAAGGTGGTTTCTTTGGTGGGATCATTTCATGGTAGGACACTTGCTACGTTGTCTGTGTCAGGGGGGCCACAAAATGGTGCGAGGTATCTGCCTAGGGTGCCAGGTCAGGAATTTAGTCCATACAATAATTGTGATGATCTCGACCTCGTCATCGACAACACTGTGGCTGCGGTTATTGTGGAGTTGATTCAAGGAGAAGGGGGTGTTCGTTGTTTGGATTTAGCGTTTGTAAAACATGTGCGCTCACTCTGTGACCGTCACAAGTGTTTGTTGATTATCGATGAGGTTCAGACTGGGTTTTGCAGAACGGGACGGTTTTTTGCGAGTGAATACTATGATGTTGCGCCTGATATGTTGACGATGGGAAAAGGTATCGCAGGGGGGTTGCCTTTTGCCGCGTTGGTTATGACAGAGAATCTGGCTTCGGCTGTTGAACTTGGCGACCACGGTGGCACCTATTGCGGAAATCCTTTGTCATGTGCAGTAGCTGCGCAGGTGACACGGTTTTTGCGCGAGCACAATGTCGCAGCTCATGTTGCGGCACTTGGTGAGGTGGCATTGAATGATCTCAGGCAATTGAAGGCGGCATATCCGGAGGTGGTCAAGGACGTGAGAGGTTTAGGGCTGATGTTGGCGATTGAATTGCACCGTGACAGTCAGGTATGGCCACTAAGCGATGAGTGCCAGCGCGCGGGCCTGCTGGTGACACCTACCCGTAATGCGGTGGTGCGGTTGTTACCATCATTATTACTAACAAACGAAGAGTGGAACGCGGGACTTGAGCGTCTGAATCACGCTTTAGCCGCCTTTGTTGCCGGTTGTGAGCGCAATACGCCTGCGCTAGTATGCGGGCAGAACTGAGATCGGGTCTGTCATCTTCAGTCATGTGTGACAGCCGTAAACGCAGCAGAGGAACAGGTATGAAGAATCAAAAGATGTTGATGGCCAAGCGTCCCTTGGGTGAGCCAAGCGATGATTGTTTCAAGTTGGTTGAAGAGGATGTGCCGGCGATCGAGGCGGGTCAGATTCTGATCAAAGTGATGTTTTTATCCCTTGATCCTTACATGCGTGGCCGTATGAATGATGTGAAATCTTATGCTAAACCCCTGCAAATTGGTGATGTCATGACTGGAGAGTCTGTAGGGCAAGTGATTGCCTCGCGCTCCGAGCGTTTCAAGGAAGGCGATTATGTTACTGCACACATGGGATGGCAGAGTTTGATTGTGGCCGATGACGATGAGCCAAGACTCATGAAAGTTGACCTTAAAAACGGAACGCTTTCTGCACATCTGGGTGTGGTCGGTATGCCAGGGCGTACCGCTTTTTACGGGTTGATGGAAGTTGGCAAGCCTAAAGCCGGTGAAACGCTAGTGGTCGCTGCAGCATCCGGTGCGGTTGGGTCTGTAGTCGGGCAGATTGCGCGAATCAAGGGCTTGCGTGTGGTGGGCATCGCTGGCGGTGAGGAAAAGTGTCGCTACGTGAAAGAAGAGCTCGGTTTTGATGAATGCCTGGACTACAAGACCGGTAATTTGTCCGAAAAACTCAAAACCGCCTGTCCGGATGGTATTGATATTTATTTTGAAAACGTGGGTGGAGATGTGACGCGGGCTGTTGCACCCTTATTAAATCCCGGTGCACGTGTCCCAATCTGCGGGTACATCTCTAACTACAATGATCAGGATATTACCCAGGCAGAAACACCTTTCCATATCCTCAAAACCCTAGCGGTTGTGCCTGAGCACCGGTTTTTTGTGGTGACTGAGTGGCAAGACACTTGGCAGCAGACCACCGAGCAATTGGGGGAGTGGGTCAGTGCTGGCAAAATCAAGTATCGTGAGTCTATCGGCGATGGGCTTGAAAACGCACCGGAGCTATTCCGCGGATTGTTACGTGGTCGCAATTTTGGCAAGCAACTGGTAAAAATTGCGGACTGATCGTCATGGCCAAAACAACATCCGGATTCGAAGTGCCAAACCTGTTTTCTGTTGCAGGAAAAACGGCAGTGGTCACTGGCGGCAGCGGTGGGCTTGGCCTGATTATGGCTGAGGCCTTGCTGCGCGGCGGCGCCAGAGTGCTTATCGCATCACGAAAGCAGTCAAAATGTGATGAGGCACAGGCTTACCTGTCAGCGTTTGGTGACTGTTCTGCGTTAGCAGCCGATGTCACTGACGCGCAACATCGTCAGGCCTTACGTGACTACACCGCCGAGCTGTTTGGATCGCAGGGGCTTTCTATCCTCGTCAATAATGCGGGGGCGAACTGGGGAGCCAGCATTGAGCAATACCCAGACGATGCGTTTGCCAAAGTCATGAATACTAACGTCAACTCAGTGTTTTCGTTAACCAGGGATTTGCTGCCATTACTTGAAATGGCTGCGAATGAGCTGAACCCGGCCAGAGTAGTAAATATCGGGTCCATGGATGGTTTGCATGTGCCGATTGTCCAGCGTGTTCCAACGTTTGCCTATTCCGCAAGTAAAGCCGCTTTGCATCACCTCACGCGCACACTGGCGGTAGATCTGGGGCCGCGTGGCATTACAGTCAATGCGATTGCGCCGGGATTCTTTCACTCAAAGATGGCAGATCACGTGCTCAAAGAATACGGTGACGATATTGCCGGGGATAGTCCTCTCGGACGCTGCGGTGAGCCGGAAGAAATCGCTGGCGCGCTGATTTATCTGGTTTCTCGGGCTGGGGCTTACACCAATGGGATTGTCCTGCCAGTTGATGGTGGGACGCATGTCAGTAAAGGGCGCCGGGATTGGATGGCGTCCCGCTGAGATAAGGTCTTTTCACGCACTGCTCTCGCTGTTATGATTCGACTGACCAAAATTCATTAAAATTATAACAGTCGAGCGCGGAGTCGTTTTCCGACACAAAGACTGTGTTATCGGGGGAATGACATGAGTTTGTTTGATCTGACCGGCAAAGTAGCTTTGATTACAGGCTCGACCAAGGGAATAGGGCAGGCGATTGCTCATCGCATGGCTGAGGCGGGCGCCAAAGTCGTTATCTCCAGTCGCAATCAACCCGCGTGTGACGAAGTGGCCGCTGAAATTAACGCCAAGGGCGGCATTGCACTCCCCGTGGCTTGCAATATCAATTACAAAGAGCAGCTGCAGGCGCTGGTAAATAAGACCATCGAGCATTACGGAAAAATCGATATTCTTGTTATTAATGCTGCGTTGAATCCCTTTTATGGTCCCTCGCAAGACATTCCTGACGAGGCCTTTGACAAAATCATGAATTCAAACATCGGCAGTGCGCACCGGCTCTGTCAGATGGTTTTGCCGGGCATGGCAAAACTGGGTGGCGGTGCAGTCATTATTGTTTCGTCGATTGCGGGCATAAAAGGCAGTAATGTGCTGGGTGCCTACGGTATCTCCAAAGCGGCAGATATGCAGATGGCAAGAAATCTTGCTGTTGAATGGGGGTCGCACAATATCCGGGTAAACTGTATTGCTCCTGGCTTGATCCGCACGGATTTTGCACGCGCGCTCTGGGAAAACCCTGAGATTTACAAACAAACTGTGTCCAAGTACCCACTGCGGCGCATCGGTGAACCAGACGAAATCGCAGGTGCAGCCATTTACCTGGCGTCCGATGCTGGTAGTTTCACAACGGGACAAACACTGGTCGTTGACGGTGGTGGCACAATCACCGGCTGATGGGTTTGGCGAAAAACACGAATGTCACGCGGATGGACACACAGGTGTACAAAACCGCAGACGACAATGTGCAACATGAGGAAAACAAAATGAATCTGGGTCTCTCCGAAGAAATGCAGGAAATACGCGAAAAAATCCGCACGTTTGTAGAAGTTGATGTGGCTGCCGTTGAGCACGAATATCACGAGCAAGTCAGTGTTGGCGACCGTTGGTCTCACACGCCACGCCAGGAAGAGATCATGGAAAGTCTCAAGGCCAAGGCGCGTGCGCTGGGGCTTTGGAACTTTTTCCTCCCCAAAAGCCAAGGCGGCGCGGGTATCAGCAACCTAGAGTACGCACACCTTGCAGAAATTATGGGGCGCAGCCGCCTAGCCTCTGAAGCGTTTAACTGCAGTGCACCCGATACTGGCAATATGGAAGTGTTAGAGCGTTATGGCTCACAAGAGCAAAAAGATATGTGGTTAAAGCCATTGCTGGAAGGCAAAATTCGCTCAGCGTTTGCAATGACAGAGCCCGATGTGGCGTCGTCCGATGCGACAAATATCGCAACAAGCGCGGTGCTTGATGGTGATGAATGGGTCATCAATGGCGAAAAATTCTACATCTCCGGCGCAGGTGATGCTCGCTGTAAGATCATGATTGTTATGGTGGTGACCGATCCGGATGCGCCCAAACACAATCGTCAGTCACAAATACTTGTCCCCATGGATGCTCCCGGCGTTGCGGTGCTGCGCCCGATGGAGGTGTTTGGTAAAGATGATGCGCCACATGGTCATATGCACATCCGCTTCAGCAATGTTCGTGTACCAATAGAAAACATTATTCTGGGTCGTGGACGTGGATTCGAAATCTCTCAGGGTCGTCTTGGCCCCGGTCGTATCCACCATTGCATGCGCTCAATCGGCGCTGCCGAGCGGGCACTGGACTTGATGTGTAAACGTGCTCTGAGTCGGGAAGCGTTTGGCAAGCCATTGGCAGAACTTGGTGGTAACTACGATGTGATCGCTGACAGCCGTATTGAAATTGAGATGTGTCGCCTGTTGGTTTTTAAAGCGGCCTACTTGATGGATGCCATCGGAAACAAAGCTGCACGCGACGCCATCTCTCAGATCAAAGTGGCTGTGCCAAATATGGCACTGCGCGTGATTGATCGCGCAATACAGATGCACGGTGCTGCAGGTGTCTCACAGGACTTCCCACTGGCCGCGCTCTGGACTTCGCAGCGCACGCTGCGTCTTGCGGATGGCCCGGACGAAGTGCACCGTCGTGTGATTGCTCGCAAAGAACTGGCCCAATATTCCTGATCTCGAGCTTTGATGTGAAAATAACCCGTTATCGTTCACGCAATACCGGGCTTTTTATTGACACCAAATTCATGCGCACGCTGGTCCATTGTTCAGGTTTTGTCGTATCAGACGCCATACCTTTCTAAACAACAGGATGCTGATCTTGAGAATCGCCATTATCGGGACGGGTATTTCCGGACTGGTTGCCGCTTATAAATTAACTGCCCAGCATGACATCACCGTTTTTGAAGCCGCAGACCGTTTAGGCGGGCACACGGCAACAATCGACGTCGAGCTTGATGGCCAAACCCATACAATCGACACCGGTTTTATCGTCTACAACGACTGGACCTATCCCAATTTTATCAAGTTGATGGACGAACTTGGCATCCAATGGCGAGAGTCAGACATGAGCTTTGGCGTCAGCTGTGAAACTTCGGGGCTGGAATATGCTGGTGTAACTGGCCAGCTGGCAATGATCAACAGTTTGTTTGCGCAGCGTCGCAGGCTGTTGTCACCATCCTTTATCAAAATGCTGCTGGACATTCTGGCGTTTAATAAACAGGCTATTGCGGATGTTGAAGCCGACCGCATCCCTGACATGACACTCCGGCAGTATGTTGAGCGTTATGGTTTAGGTGAGATGTTTATGGACTATTATCTGGTGCCCATGTGCTCGGCAATCTGGTCTACACCTTTTTTACAGATGTATGAATTCCCTACTAAATTTCTGCTGCCATTTTTATATAAACATGGATTGATCAACGTGCATGATCGGCCGCGCTGGCGCACGCTGGTCGGTGGTTCAAAAGCTTACCTAGCGCCCTTGTCTGCTTCATTTTCGGAAAAAATCAGGCTCAGCTCAGCAGTCCTGTCGGTCAAGCGCCATGAGCAGGGTATCGAAGTGCGCAGTGCTGCCGGAATAGAGTTTTTTGATCAAGTGGTGATAGCCTGCCACAGTGATCAGGCACTGGCATTGTTATCGGATGCCAGCGACGCAGAACAGCAGATACTGTCGAGTATTCCCTATCAAGCCAATGATGTTGTTTTGCATACGGATATGTCAGTCATGCCTCGCAACCGTCGTGCCTGGGCCAGTTGGAACTACCACCTCGGCAAGGACCGATCCGGCTTGCCGAGATTGACCTACGACATGAATCGTTTGATGGGTATTACAGGCCCTCAACAATTTTGTGTCAGTCTCAATCATACCGACCATATTGATCCGGCTAGTATTCTTGGCCGCTATGACTATGCTCATCCTATCTTCACCAGTACGGGGGCTGATGCGCAAACACGTTGGGCCGAGATCAATGGCGTCAATCACACCTGGTTTTGCGGTGCCTGGTGGGGCAAGGGATTCCACGAAGATGGTGTAGTCAGTGCGTTAAGAGTGGTTGACGGCATCGATAAATCTCTCTGTAACCCTCTGAATTCCTAAGTCAGACTGCCGGCTCTATTTGTTGTGTCGGCAGGCGTCGATTGCTCTCTACGATACAACTCACGAACCTGCAGTGAATGCAAGTCGAGCAACATTAACCTGCTTACCGGCACGGCATCTGATTCTGATTGCTCGGACAATACCGCCGTGGACACCAGCGTCTGATCCGTAAGGGTAAACAGTATGCCGTCATCCAGTGGTGACCATTGCAAGTGAGTGATAGGGGATGCTGAGGTGAACGCCGTCCAGCTTTCATCCGGGCTGCTCAAGCTGCGTAGTTTTAACTGAGATTGCCCCGGAAATTGCTCAACAAATGCCAGTAAGTCACCATTCGGAGACAGTATTGAGAGACTGGTCGTGCGCAGCGATGTTTGATTGATCCACGTGGATGGGGCTGCGTTGTTGTCGAGCGGCAAGTGCAGAGACTCGAGCCAGTGAACACCTGCGGGTAATGAAGATGCATCGGTCACNNTCAAGCCAACAAGGTCTGAAGAAAGGGGCTCCTCAAGCAAACTCATCGACCATGGCAACATCAACAGCGCCACAGCAATCACCATGCCCTTTACAAGCTGAAGTCGTGGCTGAGATAGTTGCGCTCGCGCCACGCCACTCGAAATTGGAGCCACTGTATCGGCATTCAACAATGTAGCGACATTAAAATGGATCTGCGCATTCAAGCGATATCCTTTTTTAGACAAGGTTTCAATCAGCGTACATCGCGCATTGTCAGCGGCAGGGAATTCGGGGTGAACTAAGGCTTTACGCAGCTCTGACACTGCGCGAGTCAGTGAGTTTTCGTTCACAACCACTTTGGGCCACAGCTCGTTCATCAACTGTTCGCGACTGATAACCCGGCCGTCGGCTGAGGCCAACAAGCACAGCAAATGCATCAGACGCGGTTCGATTTGCCGTTTGATCGTTTGCGTTTCTGCGGCACGGAACTGAATCAGGTTACGTAGCGGATCCACCAGCCAGACAGGCAGTGCATGCTCTGCAATCGCATCGGCTGCCAAAGCGTCCTGATTGGGCTGCAGTACCCACGCCTGCTCGAACAGGTTTTGATTGGCTGCCAAGGCACGTACTAGGTTCGGCGGCGGAGCCGCCGACACCTCGCGAGGTCTAGCTATCATGGTGGTAGAGATCAAGCGTTTCATTTCTGCAGGCATTCTGATCACCCGAACGTCAGTTGTGTCACACGTATCATGTTCACAGCAAGAGTTTGCCACAACTTGCTGTGTTCTTTGACTGCAAAAAGCTGCATAAGTGCCTTCTTCACAAAATCTGGATATTTTTTTCCCCATTTCCTCAGGTTTTTGCTGCCTTCACTGAGTACTTTGAAGACATCGGAAAGTCAGTCTGACCGCAATTGCCGTCAACCGATATCCGTCAGTCGTTTACGTTTATCCGATGGAGGATAGTAATAATGGCAAATTCCAGTTTTTCAATGTCAGTGCAGCACGGCAAGCGTTTACGCCGAGTAGCCATCGGTGCGGGCATGGTACTTGTTGCAGTATTGACCCCAGTGGCATTGACCGCACAGATCAACGCGAATACGAGCAATGCGATGCCCTCGTTGGCGCCTATGCTGGAGTCTGCAACACCTGCTGTGGTTAATATTTCAGTAACGCGTTCGCAGCGCATGCCGGATCAGCTCAGGTTTTTTGGTGGCCCCCAGACTCCTCAGCCGCCCATGCGACAGTCGCGAGGTGCGGGTTCAGGTGTTGTGGTTGATAGCGATGAGGGACTGATTATTACCAATCATCATGTGGTTAATGGTGCTGACAACATCAGTGTCAGCCTGCAGGATGGGCGCGTGCTGGATGCCACACTGATTGGTAGCGATCAGAAAACAGACATCGCATTGCTTCGTATCAACGCCGAGCGTCTAACTGCGTTGCCACTGGCCGATGTCGAGAGTCTGCGTGTGGGTGATTATGTGGTGGCAATCGGAAACCCCTTTGGTCTTGGGCAGACCGTGACCTCGGGCATCATCAGCGCGCTGGGTCGTGCGGGGCTCAATGATGAGAATTATGAAGACTTCATTCAGACCGATGCGGCCATCAACGTTGGCAATTCCGGTGGTGCATTGGTTGATCTGCAAGGGCGTTTGGTAGGCATCAATACAGCGATTATTTCTGGGTCGGGAACCAATTCCGGCGTTGGGTTTGCTGTGCCGGTGGACATGGTTGAAGCGGTGATGGGGCACTTGCTACGCGATGGTGTTGTTGAGCGCGGTCAACTGGGTGTGCTGATTCGTGATCACAGCGCGCTGGTAGAGGAAACGCTCAAACTGGGCGCCGAGCGGGGTGCTCTGGTCACCCAGGTATTCCCGGACACTGCCGCTGATCGGGCAGGCTTGAAGGCAAGTGACCTGGTCGTTGCGATCAACAACAAACCTGTAAACGGTAGCCGTGATCTGCGAAACGCGGTGGGATTGGCGGGCGTTAATCAGGATCTTGAGCTTCGTGTGTTGCGTGACGGTGATCCGCTCACACTTGCCGTCCGTCTGGACAGCGCTGGCCAGAATCAAACTGCCAGTACTGGTAATCGCGCTGCCAGTGAGCGTAGATCTGATGAATCAAGATTTATAGGTGCGCAGCTGCAGGATTTGCCTCGAGGACAATCAGGGGTTGGAGTTACCTCTGTTGATCCTCAAAGTCGCGCTGCCGCAGGCGGCCTGCAATCCGGAGATGTTATCACTGCTTTGAACCGGCAAGCGGTTGATGATCTGGCCGATTTTAATGCGCTGCTTGGTGAAGAGCCGCCGCTGCTAGCGTTGGGGGTTGAGCGCGATGGCCAGACACTTTTACTGATTATGCCTTGAGTTTTTAGAGTTTTTGAAGTGCCCGCTGGAAGTCGTTGTACCCCGAGCGTCAAGCAAAAGGGTACCGGGGGTCTGCCCTGGAGCCGGTCTGGATGTTGCGGATCGGCTTTTTTTTCTTGCTTGCAAAATCCCGGTGGCATGTTATTTTCCACGTCAGCTTTTTATAGCCATCATTCACCTAGGCGGGAAAGAATAATTGACCGGGATTGTAAAAACACAAAACATCTTTTGTTTGAAGCGCACGCTGACGTTCCTGTCAGTGGTTATCGCAATCAGCCCGGTCACCCTTCTCGCTCAAGCACCCTCCACGGAGGGTCTGCAACAAGCTGCATTCCAACAACTGCCCGGGCAACTACCTCAACCTGTATCCGCGCCGCATATTGAAGCTTTTGAAGCATACAAGTCATGGATACGTGCCAAAGTTGCAGAAGATCAAATTCCTGGCCTTGCACTTGCCATCGTGTCTTCACAAGGCATTCTTGACGTTGAAACTTTGGGCGTGCGCAGTGTTGACGATCAACAGGCCGTCTCTGAAGATACTGTTTTCAGAATTGCTTCGGTATCAAAAACCTTTGCAGGAACGGTTGCCTCGCAGTTGGTCAATCACAATATTGTTGCCTGGGACGAACCAATTTCCCATGTGCTTCCTGGCTACAGGCTGGGGAGTGATGCGGATGGGGCGGATCGCATGACTTTGCGGCATGTGCTCAGCCATACCACGGGTCTGATGCCGCACGCGTTTTCCAACTTGCTCGACGCCGGTGTCGCATACGATAAAATTCAGGAAAAGCTGCATGAAATTCCGGCAGTTTGTGCGCCAGGGCGCTGCTATGGGTACCAGAATGTGGTGTTTTCTCTGGTAGCAGACGTAGTTGAGTACAGCCTTGGCACCAACTACGACGACTTTGTAGAGGAGAATATTTTTTCTCCGTTGGGCATGGATGATGCGTCGATGGGTCTGGACGGATATGAGAACAATCCTAACGCAAGTCAGGCACATCAATTCGGACGGGGTCGATGGCAGGTAACAAGTCTGAACCCCGCGTATTACACAACTGGTCCGGCATCCGGTGTGAATGCCACCATTATGGACATGGGTAGATGGGCACAGGCACAACTGGGTGGTTTCCCTGAGGTGCTTTCAGAGACACTGCTAGAAATGCAACATACCCCGATTGTAGAAACACCCCATGGCAATTACTTCAACCGGTGGCCACGGTTGGACAAAGTGTGGTACGGACTGGGCTGGCGCATCATGGATTACAGCGGTATGCGGGTCATCCATCATGGCGGTGGCGTTCGTGGTTATCGATCGGAAATGGTCTTGGTGCCTGAGCACAATATTGGATTAGTGGTGTTGTTTAACGCGTCCACACCCTTGGCCAATGATGTGGTGCCCATGTTTCTTGATCAGTTATTAACTGCCGTTGCACAGTAAGAACACTGCATTTTTGAATTTTCCTGTCTCATCACATTGCATATGCAAGCTTTTATGTAAGCCAAAATGGGGAATATCGTGTCAAACGCCACCATTGATTTGTTGCGCTCACATCGCAGCATTCGCAAATTCAGCAGCCAGCCCGTAACTGATCTTGTGTTGGAACAGATATTGTTAGCCGGGCAGAGTGCCGCCACGTCAAGTTTTTTGCAAGGAACGACCGCCATTCGTGTGCGCAATCCGGAAAGTCGCCAAAAATTGGCCGCGTATGCGGGCAGCCAGCCCTATGTAGCCAGTGCTCCCGAGTTTCTGGTGTTTTGTGCTGATCTGCGCAGGGCGGGTAATTGCTGCACAACGTATGGAAAGTCATTTTCCGGTGACTACACAGAGCACTTCATTATTGCCACCGTGGATGCTGCATTGATGGCACAAAATGCGGTAGTTGCAGCGGAATCTCTGGGGCTTGGCATCTGCTACATCGGCGGAATCCGCAATAATCCGCGTGAAGTATCCGACTTGTTGAAGCTTCCAGAGGGCGTTTATCCGGTGTTTGGACTGTGCCTTGGTTATCCTGATCAGAACCCGGAAGTAAAACCTCGTCTGCCTTTATCCGTGATTGTCAAAAACGAAGTGTACGATGACAGCGCTGATCAGGCAGCCATCGCCGTGTATGACGAGCAGGTTCGGGAATATTACCGAACCCGCACCGGGGGCGGGCATGGCATCTGCTGGAGCGAGCAGGTAGCTGGATTGCTCAGCGAAAAAGCCCGCCCACACATGCGCGGGTTCCTCGCTGAACAAGGTTTCCTGTTTAAATGATGCGGGTGTCTCGCAGGCGTTGGATATCGCTGTCGGAATAACCCAGTTCAAGCATCAATTGCTGGGTGTGTTCTCCCAGGGTTGGTGCGCGGCGATGAATGCCGGTGGAGTTGCCTGACAAACTGAACGGTGTCTGCATCACCGGTGCCGGTTTCGCCGCTCCCGGGTAGGACAATAGTTTGAACATCTGGCGTGCTTCAACGTGCGGGTCGTCCAATACTTGTTGCGGTGACATTACGGGTCCTGCCGGAATCCGTGACGCTTCCATGGCCGTCAGTACTTGGTCCGACGTGCGTTCTGCGCACCAGTGGGCCAGACGTTCACTGATCAGTTCCCCGTGATTGCCGCGGCTGATGTCATCTTTGAAACGTGGATCGGACAACCAGTGCGGTTCGCCCATTAACTCAACCCAGCGCTCAAACAACGGGCCGCCTACCGATTGGATCAATACCCAGCCGTCCTGGGTTTTAAAGGTGTCAGCCGGGCCAGATGTCTGCGAGCGATTCAAAGTGGCCGTGCGATTGGGCGCAATCATTGCCTGTTCAATCAATGAGCCATTCATCATGGTTAGCGCTGTATTGAACAAAGACGCCTCTACAACCTGACCTTTACCTGTGCGTTGACGCTCGAATAGTGCTGCCATGGTGCCCACTGCACTCAGGCTGGCCGTGCCAAAATCGATAAACGGTGCATACGCTTTTACCGGTTGTTCCGGTGTGCCTGACATGTACATAGAGCCTGACATTGCCTGGCCCAGACCATCAAAGCCAACACGATTGCTGTAAGGGCCGCCGGTTCCAAAGGCCGAAATCATGGTCAGAATGATATCCGGTTTGACTGCTTTCAGACTTTCATAGTCCAGCCCCATGGCCTCCAGCGTGTCTGGTGGAAGGTTTGCGATAACTACATCGGCCGTAGCAACCAGCTTGCGCACAATCTCACGGCCTTCTGGTTTCATAGGGTTCAGCGTCATGCCAAGTTTGTTTCGGCCCATTTGCATAAACAACGCACCATCACCGGTATCACTGACGGGAGACAAAAAGCGGTCTTCGCTGCCTTGAACCTTTTCGATGCGAATGACCTCTGCGCCCAGATCACTCAGCAAGCTTGCACAAAATGGCCCTGCTATGTAGCGACCAAAATCCAGTACTCGAATACCTTCCAGAACCTTGCTCATATCGATACTTTCTCCATCTGTTCGGAGGTGTCTATTTTGATGCCCGGGATGATAGCACAGGCAGTAAATGCTGCTGGTAAGGTCAGGCGTGAAAGGTGTCTGTTGAATCCACGGTCCATGCATTACAATCCATACGCAACCATCCCAATTTAATCTGACCTGTGGTCGGGGAAGCTGAAAATGAAAATGAAAATGAAACTGAAACTGCCATTTGCTCTGCATCGTTTAATGTACAAACTTGCTGTGTTGATATTGACGTTGGGCAGTCTGTCGACACAAGCAGCGGAACATCCCGGCTACGATTTTGATCCTCAACAAAGCCGTGGCGGTATTGGCAAATTTTACATGGGACGTGAAATCTCGGGTGTGATGGGGCATCAAGGCGCTGGTTGGCTGGAGCGCCAAGAGCGTACTCACGAAGAAATGCCTGATGAGGTGGTTGCCAATATGACACTGGCCCCCGACGAGGTGGTAGCCGACATCGGGGCGGGCACTGGATACTTTTCCTTTCGGATTGCTCAAGTTGTGACGCAAGGCAAAGTATTGGCGACGGATATACAGCCAGAAATGCTGGCGCTGTTGGAGCAGCGCAAACAAGAAACGGGCATCTCCAATGTGGAACCCTTGCTGGGGCAGATTGACAACCCTGGGCTACCAGCCAACAGCGTTGATGCGGTGTTACTGGTGGATGCCTACCATGAGTTCTCGCACCCCTTTGAAATGATGCAAGGTATTTATGATGCCTTGAAACCGGGCGGGCGGCTGTTTCTGGTGGAATATCGTGCTGAAGATGAGTCCGTGCCAATCAGACCGCTGCACAAAATGTCCGTTGAACAGGTGGTAAAAGAAATGGGCGTGTTTGGTCTGAATTGGGACGATACGCTGGACTTTTTACCGTGGCAGCATATGTTTGTGTTCAGCAAACCCGCCCAGTAAGCGCGGTGTATCTGACAGGGTGCTTTGAGCAGCCTGTCAGAACGTAGTCCTGATCTTCAGTGCCAGCGTTTGTCCGCCTCCCCAGCAGGCGTCTTCAACTTCTCTGATGTTGCCGCTGGCCGAGGAGCCGTTGTACCGCACACGGTTGTGGCAGTTTTCCTCGCCCAGTGTATTGTTGGATTCCAGCCGGAATGTGACGTCATCAAACATGACTTTGGAGACAAACAGCGATAACTGGGGTGCTTCGTTGTGCCACTCGATTGTACTGATCTCGATATTGCGATTGCCGCCATTAAATGGGTGATTGTAGTTCAGTCCGTAATTCAGATTCAGGTCAGTAACATCATGTCTGAATCCCAGTTCCGCACGCCCACGGCCATTGATGCGCTCTTCGGTGCCCAAAATCGGGTTGATAATTTTCGAGTCAAAAAGATGCAGACTGCTGGTCAACGTTGCATCCGGCAGACCCAGTTGCCCCAGTCGTGTACTGCCATCTAGGTACATGCCCCAGCGTTTGCTATCACCAATATTGCCTGCTGCCGATAGAGGTTGTGCGGGATTCGTGGTGGCATCAATGCGCCCGATGGTGTTGGTCAAGTCGCGCACAAAAAAGCGCGAACTCAATACGCCTGCATCATCGGGCAATCGGTACTCAAGGGTCACTTCGTAACGCACTTCTTCGGTAGGCAGCAAATCCGGGTTGCCGGCATTAACGTCCTGATCTTTGTCAGAGTTGTTTGCGGTTACCGAAAAATTAGCAAAACTGAGTTGTTGAACCTCTTTGCCAACAGTCGCTTTGAGCTGCAGTGCGTTGGTAATGTTGAACCGGTAGTCCAGTGAAGGGCGCCAAAAATTAAAATCCCGGGACTTGGTGAGATTGCCGGACTGAGTGATGTCTGAAGTTTCGTACACCAGGCTGCTTTCCAATGACATTCGATCGTTAAACGCCCAGTTATGAACTGCAAACCCTTCGTAGCGCATCTCTTCAACGCTGGAGCCTGGGTTTGAGATCGACCATGCTGGGTGTAATCCACCAAATGCTGGCGACGGCTCGGCTGAACCGCTCGTACGACCAATAAAAAGACTGGAGTCCAAAATGGTCTGAGCGCGTTCGATGCCGACTTGCATGTCCTGTGAATCGGTCAACGACCAGTTATAACTGGTTTGTGCAATACGTTCGCGCGTGCGACTGTTTGATTCCACATACTGCATCTTTTGCTCTGCGTCGGAGAGCAACGGAGTCTCAAGTTCAAAGCGTTCTCGTATGTTGTTGTTGCTCTCATCGTTGACTATAAACACAAACAAAGCCCGACTGCCGTTTTCAAAGCTGTATTCGTAGTCGCCGCCCACTTCCCAATTGCCAAGCGAATAATCAACTCGTTCGCGTTCGCCGGTCAGTGAGTAGCCGGCGGAGCCGGTGGATCGGTATCGTCGATTAATATCCACCGGATGGTCTGATGAGCCAGCCAGTACATTAAGCTGCATCTGGTGCTGATTCAGGCGATAGCCTAGGGTGACACTGGTCTGAAAGTGAGTCTTGTCACGTATATTGGTCTCAAGCATCTGCTCGGTTGGGGTAATATCCGGTGCGTAACTGTTCTCTTCCCTATGCTCGACTCGATACTGAGGATCAGCTTGTAGGTTAAAAATTGAGCTGAAATTTCCGGTTTGTTGGTTATATGACAATGACAGCCCGGGGGTCAGGGTGCCGTCTTCGCGATGGAAATCACTGCTGAGCTCAACAGATGTGCTGGAGCGAGTATCAACTTCCTGCAAAATGATGTTGACTACTTGGTTAGAGCCACGCACAGCGTGTTCTCCCGAAGGATCCCTGATAATTTCAATGCGCTCAACTTCTTTAGCGGGTATGCGACTGAGTTGTGCTATTGGTGAGTTGTCTTTGCCTGCTAGGCGCTGGCCATTGATGAGCAGGTTACCGCCGGAACCAAGGCCTCTGCCACTACCGCCGCTATTGATGCTTATGCCAGGTATTCGATCAACCATGTCATTCACAGAGACAGGATTGTAGGGTTGGAAAAATGATGCCGGATAGGTGACTGTTGCCTTGTGTGATTCGATTGGCTCTGGTTCTTCAGCGTTTGCCAGCGACAGGCCATTTGTTATGCTCGAGATGGCTACTACCAGTGTGCTGGCGCTGAAAAAGGGTGAGATTTTAAACCGGCGAGTCATGATAAGCTCCGAAGATTCTTTGCCAAGCACAAACAAATGGATTCTGGTACATCGCTTCGGCGCGTACAGATCTGATAGCTAATTTTAATATTGTTAATGTTATCAAAAATTTGACACAAGTTACTGTGACAATTTGTGAGATTCTGCCGATAAATTCATGTTGTTTGAGGCAATAATATGGCGAAATTAGGGCATGTGTTGATTACAGGAGGAACTGGCTTTGTGGGTGTGCCGTTGACGGCCAATTTAATTGGCCATGGTTGGCGAGTAACGGTGCTAGTGCGTGATTATGCGCGCGCAAGGCAATTACTGGGTGCGGCACCCACATTGATCAGGAGCCTGGACGAAATTCAAAATTCGGATCAGATCGATGTCATGATTAATCTGGCTGGTGCTGGCATTGCCGATCAGCGCTGGACTCATGCCCGAAAAAGGATCTTGATGGATAGTCGAGTGCAGACTACACGAGGGTTGGTTGCATTGGCGCAGCGATTGGAAGCGAGACCTGCACTATTGATTAGCGCGTCAGCTATCGGATTTTACGGCAGTTCTGATGAGCGTGCTCTCGACGAATCGACTGCAGGCGATGATGAGTTTACGCATGCGTTATGCAAACGTTGGGAGGAAGAGGCAAGCAAGGCTGAGGCGCTGAATATGCGAGTCTGTATTTTGCGCTTGGGTGTGGTTCTAGGCACAGGAGGAGGCATGCTTGGGCGCTTGATGCCAATTTTTAAGCTTGGACTGGGTGGCAGGACAGGTACGGGGCGACAGTATCTGTCCTGGGTTCACAGAGACGACGTAATCAGGGTCATCGACTGGCTGATTCAATCGGAGGTGAGCGGCGTTTTTAATGTGACTGCGCCCGAAGCGGTTACCAATTCCCGGTTCAGCCAGCAATTGGCAGAGTCGCTCAATAGGCCATTTTTGTTTCAGCAGCCTGCGATCATTGTGCGCTTGATGTTTGGCGAAATGGGCGAGCGATTACTGCTGAATGGTCAAAATGTCGTGCCAAAGCGCTTGCTGGGTCTTGGCTATCAGTTTGGCTACCCAAGGCTTCGCGAAGCCCTGCAAGCCATTATCAATCACAACACCAAACTGGATTCCCGGTCGAAACAGTCTGGTAATTGAATTATCACCCGCGAAAATACAGCCTTGTTTTGCGATTTGCAGTTTAATTCAGGATAATACCCGGCTTTCGCAGGCGGTCGGTTCTCGTATGGTAGAACCAGAATTCAGCACGTTTTAAGGGGGGCAAGGCATGCAACGCGAGTCTATGGAAGTGGATGTTGTCATCGTGGGAGCGGGGCCGGCTGGTTTGTCGACCGCCTGTCGTTTGCTGCAGCTTGCCAAGGAGGCCGGCAAGGAAATTTCTGTTTGTGTGCTGGAAAAAGGTTCCGAAGTTGGTGCGCACATCCTCTCAGGTGCGGTATTTGAGCCGTCTGCACTGAATGAGTTATTCCCAGACTGGAAAGAGCGTGGCGCTCCGTTAAACACCGCTGTCACGGGTGATGATATTTATTACTTGCCGGGGTCAGAGAAATCCATACGATTCCCTGATCTACTGGTGCCCAAACCCATGCGCAACCATGGCAACTATATTATTTCCTTGGGAAATCTATGTCGATGGCTGGCTGAGCAAGCCATGGAGTTGGGTGCCGAAATTTTCCCGGGTTTTGCTGCCGCCGAAATCCTTTATCATGAGGATGGCACCGTCAAGGGAGTTGCTACCGGTGACATGGGTGTTGATGCCCACGGTGAGAAAAAAGATGCTTACGAGCCCGGCTTTGAATTCCACGCCAAGTACACCATTCTGGCGGAAGGCTGCCGTGGTCATCTTGGTAAAGAACTCATTGCCAGATTTGATCTCGACAAAAACAGTGACCCACAACATTACGGCATTGGTTTAAAAGAGGTCTGGGAGATTGATCCGGCCAAGCATAAAGAAGGACTGGTGGTGCATACCGCCGGCTATCCCATGCTGGGCGATAGTTATGCTGGTTCAAGTGGGGGTTTTCTTTACCATGCTGAAAACAATCAGGTTTACCTGGGGTTGATCGTTGATCTTGGTTATAAAAACCCGCATATCAGCCCGTTTGACGAATTCCAGAAATTCAAGCATCACCCGGTCATCAAACAGTACATAGAGGGTGGAAAAAGGTTGAGTTATGGGGCGCGGGCACTGAATAAAGGTGGCTTGAACTCGCTGCCCAAAATGAGTTTCCCCGGTGGATTGTTGATTGGTTGTGATGCCGGCACCCTCAATGCTGCCAAAATCAAAGGCAGTCATACTGCCATGCGCTCTGGCATGCTGGCAGCGGAATCTATTATGGCGTCGCTCAAGCAGGAAGCAGTACCCGCAGGACATGACCTGAGCGAGTACGGTGATCGTTTTGCCAAATCCAGCCTGCGTGATGAGTTACATAAAACCCGCAATTTCAGTGCCGGGTTCCACAATTTCGGATTCTGGATTGGTAGCAGCCTGAGTTTTGTAGAGCACAATATTTTTGCTGGGCGGTTCCCATTGACCTTCCATGACAAATTACCAGATTATGCTCAGCTCAAACCCGCATCGGCATGTAACAAGATTGTTTATGCTAAACCGGACGGTAAAATCAGTTTCGATAAGTTGTCGTCTGTGTTTTTGTCTAATACCAATCATGCTGAAGACCAACCCTGTCATCTGAAGCTGATAGACGCAACAATTCCTATCAGCCATAACCTGCCCATTTACGACGAACCTGCTCAACGGTATTGCCCTGCAGGCGTTTATGAGGTGCTGGATGATGGTGCCGGTGGTAAGCGCTTCCAGATAAATTCCCAGAACTGTGTGCACTGCAAAACCTGTGATATCAAGGATCCGTCTCAAAATATCACCTGGGTAGTGCCTGAAGGCAGTGGTGGGCCAAGTTATCCCAATATGTAGACAACCTTTGGTTATTGGTTTGCGTTATTCTGGTGCAGAATAAAGCGCAGGTGTTGGAATAATCCCCAACACCGGGCGGTCTTTCTCAGAACGGTTTTCCGACTGGGTGACGCAAGTGCGTAGAAATTTTAGGTCGATTTTTTGTGTTGCAGCGCTGCTTATGCTCAGCGCCTGCCAGTTTGCTGGCTTGAGTCTGGGATTCCGGGAGGATGACGCGCTCGAGTTACAAATACTCGGCACAGATACTCGCGTACCAGGCGTTGATTTATTGGCTCTCGATCAGGCCGTGATTGACTATCTGGACGCCAATATCGAACCTGGCCTGGCCAGTTGGGCCTTGGTAGAACGATTACAGGTTTTGTTGTTTACGCCTGAATTTCTCGATATGCAATATGACGACGCAGCAAATTTTACTGCGTCTGAGGCATTTAAAGAGCGCCGTGCAAACTGTCTGTCTCTGGTCAATTTGTATATCGGGATGGCGCGTCATCTTGGTTTGGACGTACGCTATCAAACGGTACAGATTCGCCCTATGTGGAATCTCAGGGGTGAGCTGCTGGTGCTCAGCGGACATATCAATGCGCTCGGTCGTGTAGGGTCGAGCAATCAGTACATAGTTGATTTCACGCCCGAAATTCGATTGCAACAGCACACTGCCGAAGTCATCACTGATAGGCAGGCGCAGGCGCTCTATTTCAATAACCTGGCGGTAGAGCATCTGGTAGAAGGGCGCACACAAGAGGCGCTAGAGCTTTTTCGCGTGGCATTGGTATTGGATACTTCGTTGGCAATGGCCTGGAATAATATAGGCAGCGCCTTGGGAAGACTGAATCAACCTACGTTGGCTGAGTACAGTTTTTTGAAAGCATCGTTATTGGATCGCAGTAACGCCAGCTCCGTGAATAATCTTGCTCGCTACTATGCTGAGATTGGCGAGACTGCAAAATCGCAGCGTTATCGACAAGCGGCACAGTCCTATAACAATCGAAACCCTTACTACCATTATATGTTGGGCAATCTGGCCTACGAACAAAAGGACTTTGATGCAGCCCGTGATCACTTTCAGGAAGCGATTCGTCGCAATGATCTGGAGCCGGATTTTTATCTGGCTTTAGGAATGACCTTCAGAGAGTTAGGCGACAACAAGGCATATGATGACTTGTCGATGATGTCGATCGCGATCAGGGAATTGGGTGACCAAACCTATCGAGCCAGCCAGAACCGGCTGCGACGTCTTGAATCTCGCTCAATATTTCGCTCCACCAGTGCTGGGCTGACTATCCAGGTTGTTGATTAGGATGTCATGTGAACCACAACGTTGTATGAACTGAGTAGTTCTTGCGCTGCTGATTGTTGAGTCGCATCCTGCAGTTTTACGGATGCATTCATGCCGGTTTTGTTATCCGCTTTACAAGCGACCTCAGCCACTATGCCTGCTTTCGCCAGATGCTCTGTCAGCACAGCGGTGCTGATTTGTTCACGCAGTACCGGTCTGAATATTTTGCCAACGGCGGTCATTGGCATCGCGGATAGTATTTCAATCCGCTTGGGAATAGCTGCGCGTTCTGATACTTCAGACCCACAAAAACTTAATAATTCCGCGGAACTGACTGTTGCGCCTGGCTGCAAGACCACAAAAGCCATGGGGAGCTCGCCTGCATATGGGTCAGGCATGCCTACTGCGATGGCGCTCAGCACACTAGGGTGTCTGTTCAGAGGTTCTTCTATTATTTCCGGATCAATATTGTGGCCGCCCCGGATAATCAGATCTTTAGCTCTCCCGGTCAAGTACAGAAATCCATCATCATCCAGATACCCCAAGTCGCCGGTATTGAACCAGTCACCGTCTATCCATGCGTTTGCATTGTCGGTGACAGCTCTATATCCAGCGAATACCTGAGGACCTTTGACCAACACAACGCCACTTTGTCCAATCGGGCAGTCGGTCGCTACCTTGTCACTGCTGAGCAATGCGATCCGGATTGTGGAATAGGGCAGGCGCAAACCCACACTGCCGGGGGGGTGTGTATCGGGTGCACGAGAGATCAACGACGTGGTTTCTGTCATGCCGTAGCCATTGGTCACTATAAGTTGATAGCGTTCCTCGAACCGCTGTTCAAAGGCAGGGGACAATGGCGCAGCGCCTGAGTTAATGCGCTTAAGGCAGCTGATATCCTCGTCGCCAACAGGTATTTGAGCCAGAGCAGTCAGAACGGTTGGAACAGCGGCAAAACTTTTTGCTTTAAAACGAGCGACATGATGCCAGAGATTTTTGATAACTTCTGGATTGCGAAAGCCAGCAGGAGTCATTAACACAACGCGGTTTCCTGAGCTGAAAGCGCCTATGCCCAGAATGATAACGCCATAAATATGGAACAGGGGGAGGCCGCACAATGCTGTCTGTCGACCGATATGGGAGTTAAGAACGCGTGCCAACTGCCCCAGATATGCCATATTGCCGTGGGTCAGTTGTGCAATTTTAGGTTTGCCAGTGGTGCCGCCTGTGTGGAAGCAGGCCGCCAGTGTGTCAGCGGTAATTGTTCTGGGGCTTACTATTCTGTCAGCGACTTGCATGGCTTGCGCTGCATTAAAGTCGATGACCTTAATATTGGGCATGGATAATTCAAGGCTTGCTGCAGGATCAGTCAATCCTGCTTGGTGAACCGCTAAAACCGTATGCACATTGGGCAGGTCTGGCAGAATTTTAAGGAGTTTTTGCCAAAGGTCACTGTGAGCCGACGGAGCCAGACATGCAATCACACGGGCATCGGTAGCCTGCATGATCTCGCTGATATGTGCGGGTTCTAAGAGGGGATTGATGGGGTTTGCGAGTCCGGCAATCTGACTGCCAAGAATGAGCGGGTGTGACTGCGGCAGCGTAGGGAGCAAAATAGATACCGACTGTCCCCCTTGCAAACCCAGTGAGCTCAACAGGTTGGCGGTCTGACGAGTCTGATTCGCAAGCGCTTGAAAGCTGATGGTAACGGGAGACTCGTCGCGGCGACCTGTCAACAAGAACTCGATCGCTGGATCATCGCCATACAATCTGGCACTGTTTTCGATCAACTCCAGTGCATGTGCGGCTGGGAATCGCTGATCAAATGGTATGCTTTCAAATGCTTCGATATCGGCAACAGTGTCGAGTACGGGTTTGGTCTCGGAAACAAACATCAGGAGGACTCTCCGGTCTTTGAGCAGAATTTTTGGTTATTGTTGGTGATCACAGCGGGCTTAAATTATTGCCCGCCATTGATTTAACATAACTAAAAAAGAAACTCTAGAATTTCGAGTTGCTGTGGCTTAGTTGGCGCGAGAAACGGCCAGTTCACACATTTGCAACAAAGCGACCCGGAAAGGAGAGTCTGGCAGTTGCATTATCTTTTCGACGGCGGTGTCAGCATGCTCTCTGGCAAGCTGCCGCGTGTAATCCAACGCGCCACACCGCAAAACGATATCGACAACTTCAGCCAGACGATCGGTCCCACCGGTCAGAATGCTTTGACGGATAATCGCCTGATCGTCGGGGCTGGCATGTTTCATCGCATAAATCAGCGGCAGAGTTGGCTTGCCCTCGGCAAGATCATCGCCGATATTTTTGCCGAGTTCTTCCGCATTGCCGTCATAATCCAAAGCGTCGTCGACCAGTTGAAATGCCAGGCCAATATGCATGCCCGCTTCTTTAAGAGATTGCTGTAAACTGGCGTCCGCATCGGCAATCAGGGCGCCACAGTAAGCGGCAGCCTGAAACAGCACGGCAGTTTTGTCGCTGATAACACGCAAATAGTCGGCTTCCGAGGTGTCAACACGGTGTTTGTTGAGCAACTGAAGCACTTCCCCTTCAGCAATAATATTGGTGGTATCTGCGATCACTTGCATGATGCCAATATGTCCGATACTGACTAGTATCTGGAAAGCGCGCGAGTAGATGAAGTCGCCGACCAGCACGCTGGAGGGGTTGTTCCATTGCTCATTTGCGGTTGGGCGGCCACGACGCATGGTTGACATGTCCACAACATCATCGTGCAGCAAGGTTGCTGTGTGAATAAATTCAATGACTGCAGCAAGTTTGATAGCTGCATCAGTTTCTGCGCCGCAGGCTCGGGCGCTGAGCAGCACCAATACAGGGCGCATGCGTTTGCCACCGGCATTAGTAATGTAGTGGCCTATATTTTCGACCAGATCCACATTTGAGTGCAGTTGCTCAACAATAAAGGTGTTGACAGCCTCAAAGTCGGCGGCGACTGCTGCTCGGATATTTTTGTGCATGGGTTGACCGTAGCTCATGTACGCTTAAGAATTGATGCGCCGGCAATGCTAGGGGGGGAGGCGCCAAGTGTCAAGACGATAAATCATTGATAAGTGCTTGCCTGTAGCGCTTGCTTCTCGTAAAATGCCCGCCCTTAAAGCTTATAGCACGACGGACTTAACCGGGGTGCTGCGAATCAAAGGTTACCGATCTGCAGAATTGTGATGTTTTTTGCAGTTCAGGATGCCGGGGCTGACGTTCCCTAATACTGGAGTTTGATATGTACGCGGTTATTGAAAGTGGTGGCAAGCAGCACCGTGTTGTTGAAGGCGAAACGCTGAAATTGGAAAAGATTGAAGTTCCAATGGGTGAGTCGATTAACTTTGACAAAGTGCTGATGGTTGGTGAGGGCGAGTCTGTCAAAATCGGTGCTCCTTACGTGGAAGGCAGTTCTGTCACCGCGGAAGTGATTGCTCAGGGTCGTGCCAAGAAAGTCACAATCATCAAGTTCAATCGTCGTAAACACTACCGTAAGCGTCAGGGCCACCGTCAGTGGTTTACTGAAGTTCGTATTACCGGTATCAACGCCTGAGTCAGGCTTGGAGTGATATAGAAAATGGCACATAAAAAGGCAGGCGGTAGTACCAGTAACGGCCGCGACTCGATAGCCAAGCGTCTTGGCGTAAAAAAATTCGGTGGTGAGCACGCACTGGCGGGCAACATCATAGTTCGTCAACGCGGCACGCGTTTTCACCCCGGCAGAAACGTAGGTATCGGCAAAGACCATACCTTGTTTGCAACTGCTGAAGGTAAAGTGCTGTTCGAAGTTAAAGGTCCAAACAATCGCAAGTTCGTCAGTATTGTGACTGCGTGAGCGAATCCGGCACTTAGGCGTGTGACCTGAATTGTTGTTTATCAGGTTCCGGCTTGATACGTGCCATGGATCAAAAAAATAAAGCCCTGTCAGTCGACGGGGCTTTTTTATATGGGCGGAAATATACGTGAAGTTTGTAGATGAAGCAGAGATCGTTGTAGAAGCCGGCAAAGGCGGCAACGGCTGCATGAGCTTTCGTCGGGAAAAATTTATTCCCAAAGGCGGTCCGGATGGAGGCGATGGTGGTGATGGTGGCAGTGTTTACCTGATAGGTGATCTTGCACTGAATACCTTGGTGGATTTTCGTTTCCAGCGTCGTTATATCGCGCAGGCCGGTCAAGGCGGAATGGGCGCCAATTGTACGGGGCGTGCTGGTGAAGATCTTATGGTCAGAGTGCCCGTAGGCACAAGCGTTGTTGATAAAAACACCGAGGAATTGATCGCAGATATTTCCGAAGAAGGCCAAAAGGTATTAGTAGCCCGTGGTGGATTCCATGGTCTGGGTAACACCCGATACAAGTCCAGTACTAACCGAGCGCCCACCAAAACCTCAAAAGGTACCGATGGTGAGGTGCGTACCCTGCAATTGCAGCTTAAAGTGCTTGCGGATGTCGGGTTGCTCGGTATGCCAAATGCGGGCAAATCAACCTTGTTACGTGCCGTTTCTGCGGCACGCCCTAAAGTGGCAGATTATCCTTTTACCACACTGGTTCCTGGTCTGGGTGTTGTGCGGATTGAGCTTGAGCGCAGTTTTGTGATGGCAGATATCCCTGGTGTGATAGAAGGCGCATCACATGGCGCCGGACTGGGATTCCGCTTTTTAAAACACCTATCTCGTACCCGCTTATTGCTGCATATGATAGATGCTGCGCCAATGGACGAGAATGTTGATCCGGTTGCGCAAGCGAGGGCAATCGTAGATGAGTTGGCTGGCTTCAGTGAGACCTTGGCGAAAAAAGAGCGCTGGTTGGTGCTGAATAAAGCTGATATGGCTGAATCGGAAGACTTGGATGCATTGCAGCAGCGCTTTGTAGACGAGTTGGGTTGGGATATTCCGGTTTATCGTATAGCGGCTATCGATGGCACGGGTTGCCAGAAACTGTGTCAGGACATTATGCGTTCTGTCGAGTTGCATAGAGAGCGATTGGCTCAGGATCCCGACTACCTTGAGCAACACAAAGCCAGTGATCATCAAATGGAATTTGAAATTCGGCGCAGCATAGAGCGTAGCCGTGAGCGTCGTATAGAAGAAGATCCAGATGATGTGGATGATTTTGATGACTTTGACGAGGACTTTTAATTGGCACGTCGCTGGGTAATAAAAATTGGCAGCTCGCTGATTACCAATAATGGTACTGGGTTGGATCGGGCTGCAATCGAGCATTGGGTAAGGCAGCTGGTTGCTTTGCAGCAAAGTGGTATTGAAGTTGTCCTGGTGTCATCGGGCGCTGTAGCGGAAGGGGTGGCCCGACTAGGACTAAAATCCCGTCCTAAAGAGATTCACTTGCAGCAGGCGGCGGCAGCGGTTGGTCAAATGGGCTTGATTCAAACCTATGAAACCAGCTTCAAACAATATGGTGTCCATACGGCTCAGGTATTGCTGACGCATGACGATCTGTCCAATCGCAGGCGCTATCTCAATGCCCGCAGCACACTGGCTGGCTTGGTCTCAATGCGGGTTGTTCCGGTAATTAACGAAAATGACACGGTAGCCACCGCCGAACTTTGTTTTGGTGATAACGACACCTTGGGTGCCTTGGTAGCCAATTTATTGGGTGCAGATACCTTAGTCATTCTGACCGATCAAAAGGGCCTGCATGAAGTGGATCCTCGAACAAATCCTGATGCTGCGCTGATCAACGAGGCAATGGCCGAGGACAGCAGTTTGCTGCAAATGGCTGGCGGAAGTGGCAGCCTGGGTCGCGGCGGTATGATTACAAAAATCACCGCAGCGCGCCTTGCGGCGCGCTCAGGAGCACGCACGATCATTGCCAATGGTAGAGAGCCTGACGTACTGATCCGCTTGAGTCAGGGTGAATCGATCGGGACACGTTTATTGCCAGAAAAACAGCCGATGGCAGCGCGCAAGCAGTGGCTTGCCGGACAACTAAAAGCCAAAGGGCAGTTGGTGCTTGATGCGGGTGCGGTCAAGGTGCTGCGCGAATCTGGTCGCAGCTTGTTGCCGGTTGGTGTTGTGGCCATCAAAGGCCCATTTGATCGTGGTGATGTGGTGGTGTGCAAAGACGAAGCGGGGCAGGAGATTGCGCGCGGTCTGGTCAACTACGATAGTCGCGAGGCTGAGCAATTGGTCAGGCAGCCAAGTCGCATGATTGAAAGCATTTTGGGTTATGTGGGAGATGAAGAAATCATCCACCGGGATAACCTAGTGCTTACTGAGTAAATCCCGGGTTATATCTTTTCAGAGCCAAGACAAAAAGACCGCTCCGATAGAGAGCGGCCTTTTTGTCTTGGTAAGCAATTGCTAGCGCGTCATCAAGCCGTTTTAAGTGCAAGAATGGCAGTATTCAGACGGCTCTTGTGACGAGCAGCCTTGTTCTTGTGAATAATGCCTTTGTCGGCCATACGATCAATCACTGGAACAGCGCGCTGATACGCAGCTGTTGCATTGTCATAGTTTCCTTCCTGGATGGCAGACACTACTTTTTTAATGTAGGTGCGAACCATGGAACGGAAACTGGCGTTATGGCGACGAGCGGTTTCATTTTGACGCGCGCGTTTGCGGGCTTGTGCAGTGTTGGCCAACTGATGCTCCTTGAGTTACTGTCAACGTGTGGCAAATTTTGAGACGCGGTACTATGCCGATTATCACTTCTGTTGTCAAGGCAGATGTCTTGGTCATTTGAGCACAAACATGCTGTTACTTGTGCGCTCAATCAGCCTGCCTTGCCTGTTCTACAATGGATCAGTCATTGTGTTAAGCTCAAGCCGTTAATGTCTTATGACGTTGTTGCTGATCCTGCCAAGGGGAGTATATGAGTAAAATTGATATAGGAATCAAAGAATCTGACCGTTTGGAGATAGCCGAAGGTCTTAAACGTTTGCTGGCTGATTCATACACGCTTTATCTGCAAACGCATAATTTCCACTGGAATGTTGAAGGTCCGCAGTTCAGGGAATTGCATTTGATGTTTGAGGAGCACTATACAGAGCTGGCGCTGGCAGTGGATGAAGTTGCTGAGCGCATTCGCACGTTGGATGTTCCGGCGCCGGGAACTTACAAAGAGCTTTCAACTTTGAGTGCCATCAAGGAAGTCGATGGTGTGCCAGATGGTAAGACCATGGTAAACATTCTGACGGCTGGGCATGAGCAGTTGGTCAAAACATGTCGAAAGGTACTCAAGCTTGCTCAGGATGCCAATGATGAATCGACAGCTGCATTGGCCTCTGACCGCATGCGCATCCATGAAAAAACCGCATGGATGCTGCGGGTTCTTAACAAGTAATTTGATTTATGTTGTTACGCTGGGGTCTGGCGCATAATCAGCGCCAGAACAGGTACCAAATCAGGTAAAGCAGGCTGAACCCGGTCAGGTAGACCATGCCAGCCCATGCCAGCCAATTCATGAAACTTGAAATGCCACTGCCTCGAACCAGGCTGAAGTTTAACCATGCAAAAAAGCGGCGTGGTCAAGAATGCCAGTGTCATCGCAAATGTCAGCATTGGGCTCAGCGCGACAAACGCTACCGCCAGTATAACTGCCACAAAATACCCCAGATTGAAGTCAAACAGGCCGTCGGTAAGCGACACCTGTGTCAGTTTTTGTTTAGATCGCAACCACATGGAGTTAATGGCTGACAGTTCAATTGGAACCGGCATCCAGCCCATGGTTGCGACGATAAATGCCAGAGCCGATAGTTGCCAAGGCGACGGACTGACAAAGTCTGCCGGTGCCATGGGGCCATTGCGCCAGGCAATAAACAAGGCTGCGAACGTACAAATGGTCAGGCTCAGCATTAATAGTCGCGACAAACCATCCAGCACCCGATAGTGACCCGCCAACAATATCGTGAGGCAAAGTGAAAGTAGTAGCAGACACAGCACCGTAAGGCTCAGATTCCCGGGAATAAAATATTGCAGCAAGCTGGCAGTGAGCAGTAATACGCCAGCCGTATTCACGACTGCGGCAATCAGATTGAGCAAGGTGAATGCAATCAGCCAGCCTTAGCCTTTTTGTTGATAACCTTCGATCAGGCTTTTGTTATTGATCAATGTGAACTGGACACCAAATCTGAAAAATGGATATTTGAATAGATTGACCAAGACAATAAGCCACAATAATTGCCATCCAAAAAGTGCACCTGACTAGGTGGATGCCACCAAATGTGATGCGCCTACCGCTGCTGATGCCATAACCAGCCCCGGGCCAAGTGCCCGCCATCGATTGATACGTTGAGTCTTGTCCATTGTTTTGTTCTTCTGAAGTTTTAGTGCGTTCTTGTATCGTTTTTTGATCTCAGGGTGCCCATAATGCGCACAGCGCAGCATAATGGAATGCTGAAACAAGAGAAAGAGACTTGAATGTGAGTGACCCGAATTCCAGACCACCTGAGCCAGATAAGCATGATAATGACCTTGTGCAGACTCCGGCAGCTGACGCGCAAACTCAGCCTGTAAAAACACGTCCGGGATTGCTGCGTTCAAGTGCCATTACTGGCAGTATGACGTTTTTATCGCGCATATTGGGTTTGGTCAGAGATGTGGTGCTGGCCAGAGTGTTTGGGCCAGGCGATGGTGCCGATGCGTTTTTCCTGGCGTTCAAGATCCCCAATTTTTTGCGTAGGCTATTTGCTGAAGGCGCCTTTAACCAGGCATTTGTGCCGGTGCTATCTGAATATCGTAGTCAGCGCAGCTTGGCGGACGTACAAACACTGATCAACGTAGTGGCTGCCTATCTTGGCACGATACTGTTGGTTATCAGCGTCGTTGTTGTCGCGGCAGCCCCTTTGGTTGCATGGCCAATTGCCTATGGCTTTACGGATGAGCCGGCAAAATTTGCGCTGTTTGTCGATATGTTGCGCATTACTTTTCCTTATTTGTTTTTGATTTCCATGACCGCGTTTGCGGGCTCAATTCTGAACAGCTACGACCGCTTTGCCGTCCCCGCGATCACGCCGTCTTTGCTGAATATTTCGCTCATTGGATCAGCCTTACTGCTCAGTCCTTATTTCGACCAGCCTGAAATTGCGTTGGCATGGGGCGTAATGATTGCCGGTATCAGTCAGTTTCTGTTTCAGTTGCCGTTTCTGGTGCGCATGCAATTGATGCCAAAGCCCAGATTTATCAGGGGCCATGAAGGTGTCAGTCGTATCCTGAGACTGATGCTACCTGCCTTGTTTGGTGTGTCGGTGAGTCAGATCAATTTGTTACTCGACACAGTGATTGCGTCATTGCTGGTCTCTGGCAGTGTTTCGTGGTTGTACTTTTCAGAGCGATTAATGGATTTGCCACTGGGCATTTTTGCGGTGGCGATTGCGACGGTCGTGCTTCCTAGCCTTTCTCGGCGTCATGCGGAAAAATCGGCCCAGGAATTTGCCGCACTGCTGGACTGGGCATTTAGATTGATTTTACTGATCGCCATCCCCGCGTCCCTTGCGCTGGTCTTATTGGCACAACCGATGATAATCACGTTGTTCCAGAATGATAACTTTGACGCATATGATGTGACGCAAGTGACGTCAAGCCTGCAAGCGTATTCAATCGGGCTGACTGCGTTTATGGCGATCAAGGTGTTTGCACCGGGTTATTATGCCAGGCAGAACACCAGCACGCCGGTGCGTATCGGGATTATTGCCATGGTTGCCAATATGGGACTCAATGTCCTGTTTGTGTTTGTGTTGGAAATGGCACATACCGGTTTGGCGCTTGCCACATCATTGGCTGCCTTCCTGAATGCAGGGCTATTATTTTGGGGATTGCGGCGCGTCGGTGTTTTTCAATTCCAGCCAGGCTGGGGGCTGTTTCTCGCCAGAATGTTGATGGCGAACGTGCTGATGTCGATACTGGTTGTCTGGTTGGCAGGCGATTGGCAGGTATGGCTGGGCTGGGGGATTGGCCAGCGCGCAGGCATGCTGGCCCTTGTCTGTATTGGTGGTATGTTGACCTACTTGGCGGCCCTGTTTCTCACCGGCATGCGGCCTGCTGATTTTCGTCGGCTAGCCTGAAGACTTGCCTAAAGGCAACAAGGCTAACTTGATTGCCAGACAGTCAGCCCTCAGAATAACGCAGCACTCAAAACATTCAGGAAAGAAGTCATGCCATCTAAAACGCGGGAAGTTGATAATTTGCACATCATCTCTCAGGAGGAGTTGCCCACTCCTGCCGAGCTCAAGCGTGAAATGCCCTTAAAAGGTGCTGCACTCGATACTGTTTTATATGGCCACCACAGTGTAAAAGGCATTCTGGACAATAAAGACCACCGGCTATTGGTCGTGGTGGGGCCGTGTTCCATTCACGATACTGCGCTCGCGATGGACTATGCCCGCCTGTTAAAGCCACTGGCAGATGAATTAAAAGATACTCTGATGATTGTCATGCGTGTTTATTTTGAGAAACCACGCACCACAGTGGGTTGGGAAGGATTGATTTATGATCCCTATTTGGATGGCAGTCACCGCATCGAGCACGGCTTGCGCATTGGCAGGCAGTTGATGCTGGACATCAATTCGCTTGGTATACCAATTGCTGTGGAAGCCCTGGATTTGATTTCGCCACAGTATCTGCAAGATTTGGTGAGTTGGACAGCAATTGGCGCGCGCACAACGGAATCGCCTACCCACAGGAAGTTATCAAGTGGGATTTCTTCAGCAGTCGGGTTCAAAAATAATGTTGACGGAAGTTTGTCGGTCGCTGTGAATGCCATTCGATCGGCAAGCGCCGTCAATACGTTTATCAGTGTCACGGAGCAGGGCCGAGTTGCAGCGTTCCGCACCTCAGGTAACCCGCATTGCCACGTCATACTGCGCGGTGGAAAGGAGCCAAACTATCAGGCACCCTTTGTCGCAGCGTGTGAAGAAGAATTGCGCAAAGCCGCCTTGCCCGAAAATATTCTGGTGGATTGCAGCCATGGCAACTCGCGAAAACAGTATGAGTTGCAACTTGAGGTACTGGAGGACGTTGCTCAGCAGATAATTGCAGGCAACAAATCAATCATGGGAGTCATGGTGGAAAGCAACATCTGTGCAGGCAACCAACCCATTCCAGATGATCCGGAAGAAATCCGTTATGGCGTTTCCATCACAGATGCGTGTATTGATTGGCCGAGTACCGAGGCTGGCTTGCGAAAGGTGGCTGCGCAGCTCAAAGCAGTCCTGCCGGGGCGGCGTTAAGCCCCGGCAATTTGGCCAGATGATCCCATCAGAAGCTATTGCCAATGATGGTGGACAAAGTAATCAGACCCAAAGCAACCAGCATGATGACGCCAACGGTTACCGCGATATTACGTGCGACCATTCTGTCTTCCATTATCAGTCTCCAGTATTTCAGATGAAGTTTGAGGCAGATTTACGGTCCCTAACAGTTGGTCCGGTACCGCACATACAGGGGCATAATCCTGCACAAATGCTCGATAAATTTTGACTTGCGTCAAACAGTTAACGCTCAATGTCTGTGCTGGAGACGCTTCATTGATCGAACTCAAGATTTTAACTATGATTCAGGCAACGCTGATGGTTTTAATGCGTATTCATCTTCAATGAAGGGAGTGTCACAGTATGTCTAATTATAAAAAGGTTCTGGTTGCTATTGATGGATCAGACGAGTCCGACACCATTGTTAACAAGGCGGTTGGAATCGCTGCTGCCAATAATGCTGAGTTGAGCGCTGTATTGGTATTTGAGCCCTTGCTTGGAAGCTACTCATTTGAGCTGAATATGGCAGATTTTGAGACTGTCCAGAAGGAGCATCAGGCCAGAATTGCTGATAGCATCAGAGCGTCGATGGTTAAACAAGGTATCCCCGCGTCTCATGTACATTTTTTGGCCGGCAAACCCGCTACCGAAATCAAAAAACTGGTTGCTGATTCTTCTGTGGATTTGTTGGTGATAGGCAGTCACGGCCACAACCCGATCCGCGCGGTGCTGGGCTCAACAGCCAACGCCGTGTTGCACGGCATTGGCTGTGATGTATTGACTGTCAGAGTATAGAATCTAGGCGGTCAGCACTTGTTTAATACTTTCCGCCAGATAATCCAGGTTGTTGTGGTTGATACCGGCGATATTGATGCGGCTGGAGTCGACCAAATAAATACTGTAGTTGTTGATCAGGTTATGAACTTGGTCAACACTCAGCCCCAGAAATGAAAACATACCTTTTTCGCGTTGAATAAAACTAAAGTCTCGATTTATGCCTTTTGCGATAAGGGCATTTACCAGTTCAGTACGCAATCCATTGATACGGTTGCGCACTTCAGTCAATTCGACTTCCCAGTCGGCATTGAGCGCTGCGTCCCCCAGAATTTCAATCACAACGGCTGCGCCGTGATCAGGCGGCATTGAATAAATACTGCGTGCAATCGACGCAATCTGGCTGCCCGCTGCTTTAGTGGATGCGGCATTAGCGCTAATGACGGTCAATGAGCCGGTACGCTCCCGGTACAAGCCAAAATTCTTGGAACACGAGCTGACTACAACCAGTTCCGGCATGGTCTCGGCCAACAAACGTACGCCATAGGTGTCTTCGACAATGCCATCACCCAAGCCCTGATAGGCAAGATCGATGAAAGGTGTGAAGCCATTTTTTAGCGCTAGTTCCGCAACTGCCTGCCATTGCTGTTGATCCAGATCGGCACCACATGGGTTGTGACAGCAGCCATGTAATAACACCAGATCGCCCGCTGTGGCCGTACTCAGGCTGTCCATCATGGCATCAAAACGAATGGCATGTTTGTCATAGTCGTAGTAAGGATATTTGCTGATTTGTAAGCCTGCTTCACCAAGCAGGGGGATATGATTGGCCCAGGTTGGATCACTAACCAAAATTTTGGCACCTGGTTTAACTTTTTGCAGGAACTCAGCGCCCAGGCGTAATCCACCGCAACCGCCAGGTGTTTGAAACGTCACGCGACGTGTGCCCAACTGATCGCGCAACTGATCCCCAAAAATCAGACCGGCGATCAAGTGGTTAAAATCTTCTTGTCCCGCCGGGGCGACATAGGTTTTGGTCTGCTGATTGGCCAGTAGTCGCGTTTCCGCTTGTTTGACAGCGCGCATCACCGGTGTTTGCCCGCGCTCATCTTTGTAGACGCCTACACCCAGATCTATTTTGTGGGCATTATTGTCGGCGCGAAAGGCCGCCATCAAACCGAGGATTGGATCGGCTGGCAAACTGGTAATTGCTTCAAACATATTCAATTTCCTTTAAAAAACAGATGGTCAGAGCTGCTCGCGTAATGCTTGCGCTTTAAGCGTATTCTGAAGCAACGAGGCTCTGGTCATTGGACCAACGCCGCCAGGTACGGGTGTAATAAACGCGCATTTTGTTTTCACCGATTCAAAGTGCACATCGCCGGTTAGTCTGAAACCGCTAGCCTTGCTGGCGTCCGCCACACGTGTGATACCTACGTCGATTACCACGGCGCCTTCTTTGACCATATCACCGGTCACAAAATCGGGCTTGCCAATGGCGACGATCAGAATGTCTGCTGTTCGGCAGATGTCTGCCATATTGGGCGTACGACTATGGACCAAGGTGACGGTGGCATTACCAGGGTTGCTATTGCGTGACATCAGAATTGACATGGGTGTGCCAACAATATTACTGCGTCCCACTACAACACAATGTTTGCCAGCTGTTCCAATCTGATAACGCTTGAGCAGTTCCATCACGCCATTGGGGGTAGCAGAGATGAAGGTGGGCAAGGCCAGACACATGCGACCCACACTGGCTGGCGAAAAACCATCAACATCCTTGGCGGGCGAAATTGCCAGTGTTACGCGGGTTTCATCGATGTGTTTTGGCAAGGGGACTTGCACAATAAAACCATCAATGTCGCTGTTCTCATTCAATTGCTGTATGTGGTCAAGCAAAGCCTGTTCGGTAATGTCAGCTGGCAGTCGGATCAATGTTGAGTCAAAACCTACCTGCTTGCAGTCGAGTACTTTGTTGGCGACATAGGTTTCGCTGGCACCATCGTTACCAACCAGAATCGCCGCCAGATGCGGTACTTTGCCGCCGCGCGCTTTGATACGATTCACTTCGTCAGCAATTTCTGCCTTGATCTGTTCTGCCGTTTGTTTGCCGTCGAGTATTTGCATGCTGCTACCTTGTCCGAAAACGCGCAATGATAAACGAGCGCCGCAGTAGCCTCAACAAGACGGCCTCAATACGCGGCATTCTGGTGTTGATCAGGCTACCATTTGCCAGAATTGGGCATACTGAGCCAGGGTTCTTGAGGCGCAAGCGGCGCGCCGCGCTGCAGCAGTTCAATTGAGATATTATCAGGGGAACGCACAAACGCCATGCGGCCATCTCGCGGTGGCCGGTTGATCAGCACGCCTTTTTGCATCAACTGCTCACACGTGGCATAAATATCATCGACCTGATAAGCGAGGTGACCGAAATTACGGCCCTCGCCATAGACTTCCGGATCCCAGTTGTAGGTCAGCTCAATCTGAGCATGATCATCACCGTCGGCAGCCAGAAAAACCAAAGTGAAGCGGCCTTGTTCACTTTCCCTGCGTTGCAATTCCCGCAGGCCCAGTTTTTGGCAATAAAAATCCAATGATGCCTCCAGATCACTGACCCGCACCATGGTGTGTAAGTATTTCACGATTAATTACTCCGTTCGAGTCGCAATGGAATGTGTTCGCCAGACTGACTCCAGTCTCCGTTCAAAGCCAACACCTGCAGTCCGCTGGTATCAAACACCAGGCTGCCAAAAAATTCGGCGTCCAGTGCAGGGATGCTGACCAGAACATTGCTGTTTTTCAGGCTGATGGCGGCGACGGGCAAGTCGGTTCGAAATTGCGTGGGGATATCCAGTGTTGCCGTGTAGGTGTCGCCAGCGTCTGCTGAGTGGATGTGCAAGACAATATCCAGGGGATCAAATTGGGCTGCGACCAGTGTGCCGCGCCATATGCCTGCAAGTTGCGACTGGTTCTGTGACAGCGCAGGCGTCCACCAGATCAGTCCGATTACTGCGAGCACAAACAAGCCGTAATGTTGGCAGGTAGCAGACACTGGGATTGACTTGCTGGAAGTAAACATGGCGGGCGATGTCCGAGTAATGGATGGTACGAATCCGCACAAGGATAGCGCGCGCAAGGCCATAAAAAAAGGGCCGATGCACGAAGCAGCGGCCTTGAGGCAAATGCCGGACAAGGAACCGGCGCTGCAATTTGACGCGGTTGGCAATTCACTCACGGGTGTCTGGCCCCAGACACCCGATTACTTCTTCAGATACTCGTATGTGATGTTGTAAGACGGTGTTGGCTAGCGCGCCGATAATTGCCAAACTGACCGCCGGTGACATAGACAGTGCCGTCTTTGATACCAATGGCCGTGCCGGTCCCCGGGTATTGACGACCAATAAAACCATCAATACTTTCATAGGCATGATTTAAGGATACGGAAGTTTTGGGGAAGATCACGCTATAAATTTGTTCGGCAAGTTTAAGAATGTCAGAAATGCCAGTGAGATCCGGTGGGGTGCCGCCTAACAGATTGCAGGATTTGCTGTTGCTGATTTTGGTGCCGGTTAATTGGCCGAGCAATTGATTGGAGCTGGAAAATACGTTCAGCTCATTAAATGTTCCAGTGTTGATATTGGACAATGCTAGCTTGACACCCGCAGCAGGTGCGTGCCAGTTAGCTTCTGCAGTATGGCTGCCTTCAAGCACAGGGTTGCCCAGGATGTGTTTATCGATGCAGAGCGTACCACCGGAGGAGAGTACAACATTCAGTTTGTCGCCATTGACCAACGGCGCGCCTTGCTGCGCCGAGCCAAATGTCAGGGTGTAGGTGCCTTCCATGCCAGCGGGGATTGTTGCGGCTGACTGCGCAACAAGTTGCTGCGAGCCAAACATAATCGTGACGATGGCGATGAGTTTGGATGCCACTCTTACTGGGTAGCTGAGTGTTGCCATCGTTTCTGCTCCTTTTCAAATCGTCGCGTCGTTTTTAAAAACAGCGCTGCGAAGAAAGTGCGCCCCTGCACTTAGGATAGGAAGATTAGATGAAACACCTTGCTTTGTAGACCCTCTGATCGGGGGGCGAGTTTTTAGCCGGTCAAAAGGGTGTTAAGATTTCGGCTCTTAAAAAATACCTTTTCAGACATGGACATCATGAATCCCGATCAACGTAATAAGTATGTGTTAAACGTTTCCTGCCCGGAAGCAAATGGTATTGTGCGTGCCGTCAGTGATTTTTTGTTTCAGCGTGGCGCAACCATCAGTGAGGCTGCACAACATCGTGACCCCGTTATTGATCGATTTTTTATGCGGGTTGAGTTCGAAGAGGCCGAGGCAGATTTGCCGTCGGCCGACAAGCTCGATGAAGATTTTTCGCCACTGGCACAACAATTTGATATGCAGTGGAGCTTTTTTGATGTGCACAAACGCCCTCGCGTGCTATTGGCAGTATCGACGCACGGACATTGCCTGACTGATCTGCTGCACCGTTGGAGTAGTGGCGCATTACCTGCTGAGGTCGTGGGCGTGGTTTCCAATCACGAAGCGATGCGAGGTATCTCTGAGTGGTATGGCCTGGATTTTTATTATCTGCCCGTTACGCCGGATACAAGACTGGAGCAGGAACAAACCATGATTGACATCATCAAAAACAAGCAGGTCGATCTGCTGGCGCTTGCCCGATATATGCAGATACTGTCGCCACGGATGTGCGAGTTGATGGCGGGCAGGGCAATTAATATTCACCATTCATTTTTGCCGGGGTTTAAAGGCGCAAATCCCTACCGGCAAGCATATATGCGCGGGGTCAAGATAATTGGTGCTACCGCGCATTACGTCACGACTGATCTTGATGAAGGGCCTATCATCGAACAGGCGGTTGAGCGAATTGACCACAACTTTGATATCGAAGANNAACAAAACTGTTGTGTTCAAGTAACGGGAGTTGCAGTCTATGCTGGTGTCTTTAGGTACCTTGGCCGGTGGTTTGGGACTGTTTCTACTAGGCGTTTCCATGATTACCGATGGCCTTAAATTGGCTGCCGGTGGGGCTTTGCGAGATATTCTTGGGCGGTCAACGCGCACTACCTGGACTGGCATCCGCTCTGGATTTTTGCTGAGCAGCCTGGTGCAATCGTCCAGTGCCGTGACCATTGCTACCATCGGGTTTGTCAACGCGGGGTTGCTCGGAATTCACCAAGCGCTGGGTATTGTGCTTGGTGCAACAATTGGCACAACTACAACGGGCTGGCTGGTGGCGCTGGTCGGTTTTCAGTTCAAGATCAGCACATTTGCCATGCCCATGATTGGCGCGGGCATGATCATGCGTTTGGCAGGTGCGTCCAGTCGCACAGGCGCCTTTGGCGAAGCAATAGCCGGCTTTGGGCTGTTTTTTGTGGCAATTGATTTCCTTAAGTCCGCCTTTGAAGGTGTGGCCAGCTCGGTCGATATTGCCAGCCTTTCTCCAGAAGGATTTACGGGGCTGATGGTGTTTGTGCTGATTGGCATGGTGATGACCATGCTGACCCAGTCCTCAAGCGCGACCATTGCTATCGCTTTAACTGCATTGTCAGGAGGATTGTTGACGTTTCCTGCCGGTGCCGCCATGGTCATTGGCGCAACTATAGGCACAACCTCAACATCTGCACTGGCGGTGATTGGTGCAACGCCCAATGCCAAACGTGTAGCAGCGGGCCACGTCTGCATCAACAGTTTTAGTGCATCGGTTGGGATACTGATCCTGCCTCTTGTGCTGTGGGCTTCAACACACGACACCTGGATTCACGATTACCCGGCCTTAGCTATTGCGTTTTTTCATACTTCGCTGAATTTGTTGGGGGTGTTATTGATGCGCCCCATGGTGGGTCGGCTCGGACACTGGCTGGAGGCGCGATTTATCAGTAAGGCCGAAGAATTGGGACGACCTCAATTTTTGGACAGCAACGTCATGGCCTCGCCATCGCTGGCCATGGATGCTTTTTTGCTGGAATTGCAGCGCATGGCTGAGCTGACCAGGGCGCACGCTATTGACTCGTTTAACAATGAGGGGCCGCCAGGTAAAACATTACAACAGCAACACGATGGACTCAGAGACTTGGCTCGGGTGGTCGAAACTTCGGTAACCCGCCTCGAATCTGACCGCTTGGAGGCATCTATTGCCAGGCAGTTGCCGATGATATTGCGGATAGCTAATTATATAGATGAGGCAGTTGCGCTGGCGCACGCTAATGCAGAGTCAGACAGAGATGTGGAGTTTTTGATTCAATCGCCAGTAAGGGATGACATTCTGGCATTTCAGGCTGCAGTGATTGCCATGATTGGTCGTAGTGATCCGCGAGCTTCCGACTTCAATATTGATGCCCTCGAGTCAGATTATCAGACCTTACGCGCTCAGTTCAGACAGTTAAAAACCACCTTGCTTGAAGCCAGTGTCCGCGGTGTGATCCCTTTGCGTCACATGAACCCTGCAATAGAAAGTTTGCGCATGATGCTGCGGGTCTCTGAGCGTTCTACCCGCATTGCTGTGCGCTTGGCCGAACTCGGTCGTGAGCAGCCAGGCCTTTCAGTGACCAAATCCGATGACTGATATAGGTGTCTGTCACGTTTGTATTACAGCGTTGTCATAAATTTGTCATAAGCCAAGTTTATAGTGCCGACATCGACTGAATTCAGTCACACGACCGCATGCTCTGACTTGGAGACCTAGGGATGAACAAATTTAAATCACTGATCGCGGTGATCAGTTTGACAAGCGGATTGGCAATGCCAATGTTTTCAATGGCTGATGTTGATCCTTCATTGCCGGACTATGTAAGAGCGTCAGGCGTTTCAGGCAACCTGTCGAGTATTGGCTCGGACACGCTCAATAACTTGATGACGCTGTGGGCCGAAGAATTTGCAAAGTTTTACCCAAATGTAAACGTACAGATTCAGGGGGCCGGATCATCAACAGCGCCTCCCGCACTAACGGAAGGCACTGCCATGCTGGCGCCGATGAGTCGCCCGATGCGCCAGTCTGAAATTCAGGAGTTTGAAGCCCGATTCGGTTACCAACCAACTGAATTACCTGTGGCCATTGATATGCTCGCGGTTTACGTCAATCGCGACAACCCTATCACCAGCCTGAGCTTGCCGCAGGTCGACGCCATATTTTCTGCTACAAGACGCTGTGGTGCACCGGCTGACATTCAGCGTTGGGGCGATCTCGGTCTGACCGGTGCATGGGAAAATCGTGATTTTACGCTCTATAGTCGTAATGCGGTTTCCGGCACGTATGGTTTCTTCAAAGACAACGCTCTGTGCGGCGGTGACTTCAAATCCAGCATCAACGAACAGCCAGGATCCTCATCGGTTGTTCAGGGTGTCACCGAATCTATCAATGGGATTGGTTACTCAGGTATCGGATATCGTACGTCCGGTGTACGCGCTGTGCCTTTATCTGCAGATGCCGGTGCGGAAGTTTTCGAAGCCACAGCTGAGAATGGCATCTCTGGCGATTACCCGTTGTCCCGTTTCCTGTTGGTATACATAAATAAACATCCTAATCGCGAGCTTGATCCAGTGACGCGTGAATTTATCAAAATGGTTTACAGCAAACAGGGGCAGGAAGTCGTCGATCGTGATGGTTATGTGCCTTTGCCTGCGCCAGTCATTGAGCGCGTGCTGGTCCAACTCGGTATAAACTGAACCTTGACGGTCAGGCATGGTTTGATCAACGAATTAGCTTGATTGAGTTATAAAAAAATAGGCAAGTCGGGGCAGGAGCGCGCTTTTACATGACAGAACAAAACCCGGGAACACCCACACTTGCATCGACTGACGCCAAGGCTGCTCAGCCACTGACACTTACATTGACACGTAAAGCCGGAAGCAGTCTGCTGCCCGATCTGGCCAGCCGTAATGCACTAAGAAAAAAGCGCGCCCGATCCGACAAACTTGCCCGTTGGGGCATCACCGCGGCCGGATACGGCGTTGTTGTTGCGTTGTTAACAATATTCGTCTATCTGTTTTATGAAGTTGCCCCCATTTTGCGCGGCGCGACAGTGAATGACCAACATCAATATACTTTGCCGGAACAACAGTCTGAGACATTCAGATTGTTGCTGGATCGTTACGAGATGCTGGGCATTCAATATACCCGAGCGGGAGATGCGGTGTTTTTCGATTCCGCCTCGGGTGCCGAACAACTGCGCGCAGCCATTCCCATGCCGGAGGGTGCTCGTGTCAGTAGCTTCGGTTATGGCGAAACTATTTCTAATACCGTGGTTTACGGCTTTGATAACGGGACAGCACTGCTCGCCCGTCATGCGTTCAGTATTAGTTTTCCGGATGATCAGCGTGTCATTGTGCCGCGATTAGACTTCCCATTGGGAGCGTCTGCGATACAGATCGACCAGCAAGGGCAGCCATTGACATTGATTACCACAGAGGTGTTGGCACGCGGCGCTGCAACAACCGCAGTGGCTGCGGTCACACAAGACAACCGCTTGTTGCTGGCCCGTATCACTTCGCGAAACAATTTGCTCACTGGCGCAGTGCAGCTGAGTACCAACGTGCAGACACTGCCTGCTATACCCGGGCGCGCGCAACAAATTCTGCTCGACAAGTCCTTGCGTAACCTGTTTGTGCTGGACGACCGCGGTGTTATGCACTACTTCGATATTGTTGACCCAGCCCAAGCGAGATTGGTTGAATCTGTTGATGTTGGTCAGGGTGAACGTGTGACGGCAGCAGAATTTCTGGTTGGGTCGGTTTCCATCGTAGTAGGCACTGAATCAGGAAAGCTTACCCAATGGTTCTTGGTTCGTGATGAAAGCAACAATTCCTCGCTGACACTGATTCGGGAATTTGACAGTCATGATGCCGCAATTACTGCCATCGCGCCCGAACAAACGCGTAAAGGTTTTATTGCTGTGGATGCGGCAGGCCAGGTCGGTGTGCATTACGGCAGTTCCTCGCGCACCCTTTATCTCAATAAAGTTAGTGATCGTGTCCTGACCAACGTCGCCATTTCGCAAATCAATAGCCGTCTTTTGTGGCTTGATGATCAGCAGCAAGTCAGCTCAGCGTCCCTGTGGAACGAGCACCCGCAACTGTCGTGGGCAGCCATGTGGAACAAAGTCTGGTATGAAGGCCGAGAAGATCCAGAGTATATCTGGCAGTCGTCCTCAGGGTCGGATGAATTTGAGTCCAAATTCAGTCTGGTACCGCTGACGGTAGGTACATTAAAGGCCGCGCTATACGCTATGCTGTTTGCGATGCCGCTGGCAATCGCTGGCGCGATCTACACAGCGTATTTCATGACGCCCAAATTGCGCGGCGTGGTCAAACCCAGCATTGAAATTATGGAAGCACTGCCTACCGTAATTCTCGGATTTCTGGCGGGTCTGTGGCTGGCGCCGTTTGTCGAGAACAATCTACCAGCGGTGTTCAGCTTTTTCTTATTGATGCCCTTGATGCTGCTGTTGTTTGCATTCTTGTGGACACGTTTCCCCAGCGCACTTCGTTCACGAATTCCGGAAGGCTGGGAAGCTGCATTGTGTGTACCTGTGATTTTGATTTTTGGCACACTCTGTGTGCAATCAAGCCCGTGGGTAGAGGTCTGGTTGTTTGATGGCAGCATGCGTCAATGGTTCACGGATATTGGTGTCAATTACGATCAGCGAAACGCACTGATTGTTGGTATAGCCATGGGTTTTGCTGTTATTCCAACGATCTTCTCGATTGCTGAAGACGCTGTATTTACTGTGCCGCGCCATTTGACCCAAGGTTCGCTGGCGCTGGGGGCTACACGTTGGCAAACCGTGTTGGGAGTTGTGTTACCGACCGCTAGCCCAGGTATTTTTTCAGCCGTCATGATGGGTTTTGGCCGTGCCGTGGGTGAAACCATGATTGTATTGATGGCAACGGGTAACAGTCCGGTCGTGAACTTTAATATCTTTGAAGGTATGCGGACCTTGTCGGCCAATATTGCTGTTGAGTTGCCGGAAACCGCAGTGGGGTCTTCGCACTTCAGGGTGTTGTTCCTAGCGGCGCTAGTGCTGTTGGCGCTGACCTTTGTTGTAAACACGCTGGCTGAGATTATCCGCCAGCGTCTGAGACAACGCTACAGTAACCTGTAAGCGCTAGCAGACAGAACAAATAGAACGGTCAGCACAGTCAGAAAAAAGAGATGAGCAAACTATAATGGGTTACACGCGACAGTGGTTCAAAAGTGGCACACCATGGATCTGGCTTAACGGCGGGGCAGTAGCCTTTAGCATGATTATGGTGGCCGGATTGATTGGTTTGATTGCCGTGCGCGGATTTGGACATTTCTGGCCGTCTGATGTGGCATTGATCAATCTGACCAATGCCAGTGGCGAACGTAGTACATTGATTGGCGAGCTAGTGCGCAGCCAGACGGTACCCGCTGCCGTTGCACGCGATTCAGGAGAAACAGTACCGGATGACATCGAGCTGGTTACCCGTCATCTGATCAAGTTGGGTAACCGCGACCAGACTGGCCAAGATTTTGCCTGGTATCTTGAGCTTGGTATGGAGCCTTGGCAGTACCCGCGCGACATCATGGTGGTAGAGCGCCGTGAATGGGGTAACTTTTATGGTCAACCGCAGGCTCTATTGCGAGAAGGTACAGTGGTTGCCACGCCAGATGCGGTAAACTTCATGACTGAGTTGCAGGCCGCTGTGACACGCAGCATAGAGTTGCATGAAGAAATTCGTCGTCTCGAACGTGGCGCGGTCGGTCGTATAAATACCAGACTTGAACGCCTGAGACTGGATGAGCGCCGGTTAGAGCTTGACGAGCCGCCTGCTGATGTAAAAGCCGCAGAATTGGGTCGAATTGCAGCTGCCCGTGCAACACTGGACGATGAGTACGCAGTCTTACGTCAGGAATTAGACGTCATTTACGCCAGTACCCGACGTGATACCTTGCAGATGCGCACGGCAGACGGCAACGTAGTCAATATCTCGCTCGCGGCCATTGTCCGAATCACCGAACCTAACGCCATGTCGGTATTTGGCAAATCTGCGCAATACGTCGAGCGTTTGTGGGAATTCATGACGGATGATCCACGAGAAGCCAATACCGAAGGCGGCATCTTCCCGGCGATATTTGGTACGGTAACCATGGTCATGGTGATGTCGATCATTGTGACGCCGTTTGGGATTTTGGCGGCGGTCTATCTGCGTGAGTATGCAAAACAAGGCACGATGACCCGCATAATTCGAATCTCGGTGTATAACCTCGCGGGTGTGCCGTCGATTGTGTATGGCGTATTTGGTTTGGGCTTTTTTGTTTATTACCTCGGCGGCAGTCTTGATCAGTTATTTTATGAAGCGGCACTTCCCACGCCAACTTTTGGTACCCCTGGATTAATCTGGGCGTCTCTTACACTGGCATTGTTGACCTTGCCGATTGTGATTGTTTCCACCGAAGAGGGTTTGGCACGTATTCCCAGCACAATTCGCCAAGGCAGTCTGGCACTGGGCGCTACAAAATCCGAAACGCTCTGGAAGGTTGTGGTGCCTTTAGCAACACCAGCGATGATGACGGGACTCATTCTGGCGATTGCGCGGGCCGCCGGTGAGGTTGCACCGTTGATGCTGGTGGGCGTGGTAAAACTGGCTCCAGCATTGCCGATTGATGCAACGTTCCCATTCCTGCATCTTGATCGAAAAATTATGCACCTAGGGTTTCATATTTATGATGTCGGTTTCCAAAGCCCGAATGTGGAAGCGGCACGACCACTGGTCTATGCCACCGCATTGATTCTTGTGATTCTGATTATGGTGCTTAACCTGGCCGCTATCAGTATTCGTAATCACCTGCGCGAACGTTACCGCAGCGCAGGGGAATGACATCAGCCAATGATTAAACTATGAATTTGCAACAACAGGACCTGACATGACCGCTGACAAGACAACAAATGTGACAGGGGATTTGGCGGCTAACCAGCCTGATGCACCTATGCGCCGCGAACGCCCGGTAGTATCGGCCGCCTCGGCGCGCAAAATTGGTGAACGCGATACCATGTCCTTGAGCGACGAAGTCGCAAAAATTCAGGTAAACCATCTGGATCTTTTCTACGGGGCTGATCAAGCCTTAAAAGACATCAATCTGATGATTCCGGAAAAACGGGTAACTGCGTTTATTGGGCCATCTGGTTGCGGCAAATCGACCCTGCTGCGCTGTTTTAACCGCATGAATGATCTGGTTGATATTTGTCGGATCAAGGGTGAAATCGTGATGGATGGCAAAAACATCTATGACCGCGATGTCGATGTGGCTGATCTGCGCCGCAGCGTGGGTATGGTGTTCCAGAAGCCGAACCCCTTTCCCAAAACCATATACGAAAACGTAGCTTACGGACTTCGTCTGCAAGGTGTGACATCGCGCCGGGTGTTGGATGAAGCCGTCGAAAAGTCTCTGCGCGCCGCAGCGTTATGGGAAGAGGTTAAAGACAGACTGCAAGACAACGCGTTTGGCATGTCGGGTGGTCAACAACAACGTCTGGTGATAGCTCGCGCAATTGCTATTGAGCCGGAAGTGATTCTGCTGGACGAGCCTGCCTCTGCATTGGATCCAATCTCAACACTCAAAATTGAGGAGTTGATTAACGAGTTAAAACAGGATTACACGATTATTATCGTGACACACAACATGCAACAGGCCGCCCGCGTATCGGATTACACCGCCTTTATGTATATGGGGAATCTTGTTGAGTACGGCGATACCGACACGATGTTCACCAACCCGCAAAAGAAACAGACAGAGGACTACATTACTGGCCGTTACGGTTAGTCATCCGTGCCTGATAGTGGGCTCGGTTATGTCTAAACCGGCTATGTCTAAACCGATTATGGTTGTCCCAATACGCTGCGGATGAGCGGCCCGGCGCCCAGATTGCCCGTCAGATTGTCACGCGCAACATTCGCGCGTGTATCAGGATTGGTGGCGTCCCTGGGTGCGCTGCTGTGGTTGGCAGCCGGGGCCTCGAGCTCAGCAAAAAACGTTGCCGTATCGTTAAGTTCAGCCTCCGCAAAATTGTAGTTGCCACTGGAATCCTCATCGCTGCAGTCGATAAGGTCATTGCGACGCTGACGTTCATCACAGTCGATGTTGTTGTAGCCTCTGCTGGTTTCATCATTTTGCGCCTGATTGCGGATGATATCTCTCAAATCGAACAGGGCGGGTGCCACGAGTCTGGGTGCTTGTGACGGAGGTTCTGCTGGCGCAACCAAGTCTGGGGGAGATTCTGATTGCTGCTCTGCCGGCTGTGCCTCGGCAAGCGGGCTTTCTGCAAGCGGTGCTTCAGCGGGCATTTCGATGACGGGTTCATCTGGCAGATCTTGAGAGGTAGTAGGCTCTGCCGGGGGTTCTTGCTGCAGCGGGCGCGGCCGGAAACTGATCTGAATGCTGGCCGGCGGGGCTACAAATTCCCCGGGTATAGCTGCCGGGCTGACCATGAATTCGCGCACCAGAATCAACAAGCCAAGATGCACCAGTATGCTGACAACCGTTGGCAAAGCACGCTGTAAAGGCGAATGTACAGGGTTGTCGTGCTCATGAGCGGTGCTCTCAGCGCTGTTAACACCCGCGAGAGTTCCGGTGATGCCAGCATTGCCGATTGCATCAATTACGGGTTCAAGCAAGGGTTCAACATCTGCGCCAGGCAATAGCTGTTCAAATTCGCTGTGATTGGGTTCTTCAGATTGCTGTATCCACATGTTATTGAGTCCACACCCAATTCAGCAACGCGTCACCCAGCTCCTGGCCCGGCCCGGCATCGGCAGAAGTATGGTTCAGAATCGCAATCACAACGTAGTGTTTTCCTGAGCGCGCATGCACATACCCGGCAACACCTGCGACATTGTCCAGTGACCCGGTTTTAACATGCATGCTGCCGGCTAGACCCTCTCGGTTCAAACGTGTTCGCATGGTGCCGTCAATACCAGATAAGGGCAGGGAGGCTACAAACTCAGCCATGACCGGAATTTGATATCCATGCTCCAGCACTGCTCCTAACATGGCGCTGGTCAAACGTACCTCGCGCGATAAACCGGAACCATTCACCATGACCAGTTGCGAGTGGTCGATGTTGTGCTGATCAAGATAGTTGCGCACGGCGGCGATGCCATTTTCTACAGTCGCCGGTGCACCAGAGTGCTCTAATCCCAAAGTCAATAATAGATGCCGGGTCATCATGTTATTGCTGTACTTGTTGATGGACTTGATGATGTCTGCCAAGGGTGGTGATGACCAGCTGACAAGCGGTGGCTGTGACCAATGCTCTGGTAATGATCGCTCACGCAGACTGCCATTGAATTCTCCGCCTAACTCCTGCCACAGCAGCATAAACAAGCCATAGGCATAAGCCGGCGCATCCAGTACCGAGCGCGTCAACATGTATTCATCACATTGCGACGGCAGTCGACCGCTGAACGTGACTGTGTTGCCTGCTTCATCCACATCAAAACTGATGCCACGCTGAAAACCGCTGCACGCGGCGTCACGTTGACTCAGCTGGTTGTTAATTGCCAGATTGGGCAACGCAGGCTCTGGCTTGATAATCACATCACGGCCATTGCTATGTGGATAGAAGTAGAAATTGACTGTTTGGAAATTGACCATCAAGGCATGCGGTAGCACGTTGTACGCGCGGCGGCTGTCATTATCGATCAGTGGCTCCTGGTTGACCGATGAGTGAAACAGACTGTGGTCGATAATCAGGTCGCCGGTAATTCGCTCAACGCCACGGCGGCGCAAGGTCTTTAACAAAGTGCGGAAATGTTCCTCTACTAAAAACGGATCCCCGCCGCCTCTGATCAGCAGATCACCTTGCAGCGTGCCGTTGCTGATATCACCCAGTGCATACAGCTCGGTCTTCCAGGTGTAACCGGGACCAAGAACTTCCAATCCAGCAAGTGTGGTCAGGGTTTTAATCGTTGATGCAGGGTTCAGCGGCAACGCCTCATTCACCGCTAGCAACGGCTCTAATGCGCCCACCTCCTTCACATACAGCGTGTAAGCACTTTCAGGCAAACGATGCCCGTTGATGACCACCTGAACACCCCGCGGAATGGTGTTTTGTGCGTAGACCGTGCGCGATGCCATGGTGTCTACAGCAACAGCGATACCTGCAAGTAGTACAACGCGGCATATAGTTGATGCCAATCTGGTGATACTAGAGGACAGTGACGCCATACATGATTTCCAGATACCGGGGGCTTGTACCAACGTGGTATCAAGCAGTTGCCAATAATCAGTTAGTGGAGTCACTTTCGCTGTGCGGACTGATGATGTCAAGTTAGACAGTTAAAGAGCGCCAAGCAGCCATTAACACTGCTTTGGCAGTCGTTTACACATCAAGCCAGTAAGGCAGCGAGGTATCTTCCGGTGTGCGACCTCTTACTCCCTGCCACTTTCAGAGGTGTCCCCTGAGCAACCACCTTACCCCCGGCATCGCCGCCCTCCGGTCCCATATCAATCACCCAGTCAGCCTCCGCAATCACATCCAGATTATGCTCAATCACAAGCACCGAGTTACCGGCATCCACTAGCCTGTGCAACACCCGCAACAGCTTTTC
>DITX01000129.1:6343-21458 GCA_002422225.1 Gammaproteobacteria bacterium UBA6173 | reverse complement strand
CTGCCAGAGGGCGTTGAGATGGTGATGCCTGGTGATAACACCAAGCTGGTTGTAACGCTGATTCACCCGATTGCTATGGATGATGGTCTGCGTTTCGCAATTCGCGAAGGCGGGCGTACCGTAGGCGCGGGCGTAGTTGCCAAGATTCTTAAGTAACACAGTAAGCGTTTTGTTGAAAAAAGAGGCGGCCTCTGGTCGCCTCTTTTTGTAGATAAGAACTAAATGAGTAATAAATAGTTTTGTTGTTGACACTGGCGGGCTTCAGCCTTAGAATTCCGTCTCCTTTTTTCAGGTACCTAAACGAGTTTGGTGGCTGATAAAAAGTAACTGATTAATTTAAAAAAGTTTTTTGGAGAGCAGACTAGATGCAAAATCAGCGTATCAGAATCCGGCTTAAAGCCTTTGATCATCGGCTGATCGATCAGTCTACTCAGGAAATAGTAGATACTGCCAAGCGAACGGGTGCGCAAGTGCGTGGTCCGATTCCGCTGCCAACGAACAAAGAGCGCTTCACCATATTGATATCCCCGCATGTCAACAAGGATGCGCGCGATCAGTATGAAATCAGAACGCATAAGCGCCTTCTCGATATCGTTGAGCCGACAGAAAAAACAGTGGATGCACTGATGAAGTTGGATCTGGCGGCAGGTGTTGAAGTGCAGATCAGTCTTGGGTAAGGGCTGAAATAATCAAGAGTTTTGTGTTAGGCCGGTTTGTTTAATAGTAGCGAGAAATGATTCAGTAAAAGTATCACTGATAACAGCGAGCTCAAGGGGCGAAAGTTGTCCTGAAGCAGACATGGTGTAATGCGATAGCAGCCATAGCGGGTTCAAGCCCCGTACACGATGAGGTTCAAAAAATGTCGATTGGTTTGGTCGGTCGAAAGAGCGGCATGACCCGTATATTCACTGAAGCTGGCGAGTCTATCCCGGTAACAGTGGTTGAGGTCAGCCCTAACAGAGTTACTCAGCTCAAGACTGAGGAAGTGGACGGCTATAGCGCTGTTCAGGTGACTATGGGTGAGCGCAAGGCTTCCCGTGTGAGTCGTTCCGAAGCAGGGCATTTTGCCAAAGCTGGCACTGAAGCGGGCTTGGGCCTCTGGGAGTTCCGTGCTGGTCAGCAAGAGCTTGCTGACTTTGTCCCGGGCAGTGAATTGACCGTGTCAATGTTTGAGGCTGGTCAGAAAGTCGACGTAACTGGTACCTCTAAAGGTAAAGGCTACGCGGGTGCCATCAAGCGTCACAATTTCCGTATGCAAGATGCCACGCACGGCAACTCTCTGTCGCACCGTGCGCCAGGTTCTATTGGTCAGTGCCAGACTCCAGGTCGTGTATGGAAAGGCAAAAAGATGGCCGGCCATCTCGGTGATGTGCGCGTGACCACTCAGTCTCTCGAAGTAATTCGCGTGGATTCCGAAAACAATCTCTTGCTCGTGAAAGGTGCTATTCCCGGTGCGACTGGTTCGCGCGTGATTGTACGTCCTTCCGTCAAGTCAGTCGGGTCCAGGGGGTAAGCGATGATCGAAGTAAATCTTTCAAAGCTCGGTAATCAATCGGGTGCAGCAACCGTTTCTGTTTCTGAAGAGACGTTTGGTAAAGAATTTAACGAAGCTCTGGTTCACCAGGCTGTTGTGACTTATTTGGCAGGTGCTCGTCAGGGTACTGTGCAGCAGAAGACTCGGTCTGATGTGCGCGGTGGTGGTCGTAAGCCATGGCGTCAGAAAGGCAGTGGTCGTGCTCGTGCGGGTACAACACGCAGCCCGATCTGGCGTTCAGGTGGTGTGACATTTGCTGCCCGTCCACAGGATCACAGCAAAAAAATCAACCGGAAAATGTATCGCGGCGCCATGCGCAGCATATTGTCTGAACTGCTGCGTCAGGATCGATTGATCGTGGTAGAGCAGTTCACGCTTGATTCGCACAAAACCAAAGATTTGGCTAGCAAGCTGAAAGAGTTTGCAGTCGAGAACGTATTGATCGTTGCGCACGAAGTGGCAGAAAACTTGTACCTCGCAGCGCGCAATCTGCACAAAGTTGATGTGCTTGATGTAGCAGGCCTTGATCCGGTTAGTTTGATCGGTTTCGAAAAGGTGATCATGACCGTTCCTGCGCTGAAGAAAGTTGAGGAGATGCTGGCATGAACCAGGCGAGACTGTATTCCGTTATCGTAGGCCCGCATATTTCCGAGAAGGCTGCCATTATGGCTGAGAAGCGCAATCAGATTGCCTTCCGTGTTGCCAACGATGCTACCAAGCCGGAGATTCGCGAGGCGATCGAGAAGCTGTTCAACGTTACTGTTGAGGATCTTCAAGTGCTGAATGTGAAGGGCAAAACAAAGCGCACTTCGCGTGGCAAGATTCGTCAAAAATCAAACTGGAAAAAGGCTTACGTCAAGCTCGCGCAAGGTCAGGAAATTGACTTTGCAACAGCGGTGTAAGGAAGGGTCGCGGTTATGGCAGTCGTAAAATGTAAACCCACCTCGCCAGGGCGCAGGTTTGTCGTAAAGATAGTAAATAAAGAGCTGCATACAGGCGAGCCTTATGCACCTCTTGTGACCGCCAAAGCAAAAACGGGTGGTCGTAACAACGCTGGTCGTATCACCACCCGTCACGTGGGTGGTGGTCACAAGCAGAAATACCGAATTGTAGATTTTCGACGTGATAAAGATGGCATCGTAGCCAAGGTTGAGCGTCTGGAATATGACCCAAACCGGACTGCCAACATTGCGTTAGTGCTGTATGCAGACGGTGAGCGTCGCTACATCATTGCCCCAGCTAAAGTAAGCGCTGGTGACACGCTGGTGTCTGGTCAGGATGCGCCAATCAAAGTAGGTAACTGTCTGCCGCTGCGTAATATACCGCTGGGTAGCACAGTACACTGTGTTGAGATGAAGCCAGGCAAAGGTGCGCAGATTGCGCGCTCCGCTGGTGGTTCCGCTCAACTGGTGGCCAAAGAAGGTAACCATGCAACTCTGCGTCTGAAGTCAGGCGAGATGCGCAAAGTGTTGGCGGATTGCCGCGCAACGCTCGGTGAAGTTTCAAACTCAGAGCACAGTTTGCGCTCACTGGGTAAGGCCGGTGCCAAGCGTTGGCGCGGTGTGCGCCCAACAGTGCGCGGCGTTGCGATGAACCCGGTGGATCACCCGATGGGTGGTGGTGAGGGTCGTACTTCAGGTGGACGTCATCCGGTATCACCGTGGGGCGTTCCAACTAAGGGTTACAAGACCAGGACAAACAAGCGTACTACCAAGATGATCGTACGCCGCAGAAATGCTAGCCGATAAGGCCTGACTACAGAGGAAATAAAAGTGCCACGTTCACTAAAAAAAGGTCCATTTATCGACCTTCATTTGATGAAAAAAGTGCAGACAGCGCGGGATGCCAATGACAAGCGTCCGATCAAAACCTGGTCGCGTCGCTCGATGATTTCTCCGGATATGCTCGGTTTGACTATTGCCGTGCACAACGGACAGCAGCATGTGCCCGTGTTTATTTCCGAAGACATGGTAGGCCACAAGCTGGGCGAATTCGCGCTGACACGGAATTACCGTGGCCACGCGGCTGACAAGAAAGCCAAGCGCTGATTAGCGGGGATAATGAGATGGAAGTTGTAGCAATATTGCGCGGCGCTCGGCTCTCTGCCCAGAAGGCAAGGCTGGTTGCTGATCAGATTCGCGGCAAAGCAGTAGAAGAAGCACTGCAATTGTTGACGTACAGCCCGAAGAAAGGCGCTGACATCATCAAGAAAGTGTTGAATTCTGCAATCGCTAACGCGGAGCATAATGAAGGGGCGGATGTGGACGAGCTGAAAGTCTCCACTATCTATGTCGATGAAGGTATGAGCTTGAAGCGAATCCGTCCGCGTGCCAAAGGCCGCGCAGACCGTATCGTTAAACGCACCTGCCACATTACCGTTAAAGTAGCCGATAAGTAGGAGATCAGGATGGGTCAGAAAGTACATCCAACCGGAATTCGGCTTGGTATAGTTAAAAAGCACACTTCAGTATGGTTTGCTGAAGGCAAAAATTATGCTGAGCATTTGCTTGTTGACTTGCAGGTGCGTGAATACATTCGTAAGCAGTTGGCTAGCGCCTCTGTTTCCCGGATTGATATTGAACGCCCAGCTCAAACAGCTCGCATCACCATCCATTCTGCCCGTCCTGGTATCGTGATTGGTAAGAAAGGTGAAGACGTTGAAGTTCTGCGTTCTGCGTTGATCGCAAAGATGGGTGTGCCTGTGCACATCAACATCGAAGAGATCCGTAAGCCAGATCTGGATGCACTGCTGGTAGCAGATAGCATTACCCAGCAGCTTGAGCGTCGTGTAATGTTCCGTCGTGCCATGAAGCGCGCGGTTCAGAACGCCATGCGCCAAGGTGCTGAGGGGATCAAGATTCAGGTAAGTGGCCGACTGGGCGGTGCCGAAATTGCTCGTACAGAATGGTATCGTGAAGGTCGTGTACCGCTTCATACGCTGCGCGCTGATATCGATTATGCAACTTCAGAAGCCAGTACAACATACGGAATCATTGGCGTTAAGGTCTGGATTTTCAAAGGCGAAATCCTGGATCTGAAGGAAGTCCACGCGGCTCCGCAGAAAGCGTCCAAGTAGAGGATAGGCCAAGATGTTACAACCAAAACGTACCAAATTTAGAAAGATGATGAAGGGCCGCAATCGTGGCCTGTCACATCGCGGCAGCAACGTTGATTTCGGCGAATTCGGACTGAAAGCGATCGGACGTGGTCGATTGACTGCGCGCCAAATCGAATCAGCCCGTCGTGCGATGACCCGTCACGTAAAGCGTGGCGGTAAAATCTGGATCCGCGTGTTCCCGGATAAGCCGATTACCCAAAAGCCACTTGAAGTGCGTCAGGGTAAAGGTAAAGGCAGTGTTGAATATTGGGTAGCGCAGATCCAGCCGGGTCGCGTGATGTTCGAGATCGAAGGGGTGGACGAGAGCCTGGCGCGAGAAGCTTTCCAGCTCGCGGCTGCAAAACTCCCGTTTGAGACCACTTTTGTTAAACGGACGGTGATGTAATGAAAGCCAGCGAATTGCGTGAAAAGTCAGTTGTAGAGCTGAATGAGCAGCTTGTCGGTCTGTATCGGGCTCAGTTCAACTACAGAATTCAGAAGCGTACTGGTCAACTTGGTCAGACTCATCTGCTTTCTGCGGTGAAGGGTGATATAGCCCGAGTAAAGACCATCATTACTGAAAAGCAGAAAAGTGGATCCTGATTATGTCGCTTATTGAAACCAACGAAGCAAAAACCGGTCGTACCGTAACCGGTAAAGTCGTCAGCGCTAAAATGGACAAGTCCATTGTTGTGCTGGTCGAGCGTCGGGTTAAACACCCGGTATACGGCAAATTTATTACCCGTTCCTCCAAGCTGCATGCTCATGATGAAAAGAATGAGTGCTGCGAGGGCGACAAGGTGACCGTTAAAGAAGTGCGTCCAATTTCAAAGACCAAAACCTGGGCTTTGATCTCTATTGATGAGAAAGCGACGCAGGTCTGACAGGTCAGTAAATGTTTTTCTGGCGCCAATTGGCGTTGTTGCTTAAGCGACAGTTTTAAGGGTTCGGAGAGAATCGATGATTCAGGTACAGTCATATTTAGATGTGGCAGACAATAGTGGTGCCAAACGAGTAATGTGTATCAAAGTGCTCGGCGGTTCACATCGTCGTTATGCCCGCATCGGGGATGTCATCAAAGTGACAGTGAAAGAAGCGATTCCCCGAGGCAAGGTGAAAAAAGGGCAGGTGCTTTCTGCGCTTGTTGTTCGAACCAAAAGCGGTGTGCGTCGTGCGGACGGATCGCTGATCAAGTTCGACGATAATGCTGCGATTCTGCTCAACAATCAGCAGGCGCCAATCGGTACGCGTGTGTTTGGGCCGGTGACACGTGAACTGCGTACAGAAAAGTTCATGAGAATCATCTCACTTGCACCCGAAGTGCTGTGACGGATATTGAGGCCGCAAAATGCGAAAGATCAAAAGTAACGACGAAGTAATTGTCATCGCTGGCAAAGACAAGGGCAAGCGCGGAACGGTGTCGCGTCTGGTAGGCGATAACAAAGTAATAGTCAGTGGAATGAACATTGTAAAACGACATACCAAGCCGAATCCTAATGCTGGCATCGCGGGCGGTATTGTTGAGAAAGAAGCGCCGATGGATATTTCTAACGTGGCGATCTTCAACCCTGAGACCAACAAAGCTGATCGTATTGGCTTCCTGGTTGAGGATGGTTTGAAGAAGCGCGTTTACAAATCCACGAACAAAGTCATTGATTAACGGAAACGCAGGTCGCCAACATGGCTCAGTCGAAAGAATTTTACAAAAGTGACGTTATCCCCGCGCTGACCAAGCAGTTCGGGTTCGATAATCCGATGCGAGTGCCACGAATTACTAAAGTGGTACTGAATATGGGTGTGGGTGAAGCGGTCGGCGACAAAAAGTTGCTTGATAACGCGGTTGCCGAGATGGTCATGATCAGCGGACAAAAGCCGGTTATTACCAAGGCTCGCAAGTCAATCGCCGGTTTCAAAATCCGTGCCGGCTGGCCGATCGGCTGTAAAGTTACATTGCGCGGTGAGCGCATGTATGAATTCCTCGACAGGCTGGTCGATATTGCGATCCCTCGTATTCGTGACTTCCGCGGTTTGAATCCGAAGGCGTTTGATGGTCGTGGGAATTACGCAATGGGCGTGACTGAACAGATCATCTTCCCGGAAATCGAGTACGACAAAGTTGATAAAATCCGCGGTATGGACATCACTATCTCCACCACTGCACAGAACGATGACGAAGGCCGTGCGCTGTTGGCTGCCATGCGTTTTCCGTTCAAAACTATGGCAGTAAAAGCTGCAAAGGAGTCATGAGATGGCTAAGACCTCAATGATTGCTCGTGAATTGAAGCGTACTGAAACTGTTGCAAAATTTGCTGCAAAACGCGCTGCGTTGAAAGCAATTCTTGCTGATGTGAATGCCAGCGACGATGACAAATGGCAAGCACAGATTGCATTCCAGAAGTTGCCGCGTGATGCAAGCCCGGTTCGTCAGCAGAAGCGCTGCCGCATCACTGGTCGACCACACGGTGTTTATAGAAAATTCGGCATGTGCCGTCACAAGCTGCGTGAAGCCGCCATGCGTGGTGACGTTCCCGGCCTGACCAAAGCCAGCTGGTAAGCGGAGTATCTAGTATGAGTATGTCAGATCCAATAGCAGATTTGCTGACACGCATTCGTAATGCCCAGATGGCGAAGCTGCCAGTAGTCAGCTGCCCGTCATCCAAGGTCAAGCTGGCGATTTGTGAAGTATTAAAAGACGAAGGTTACATTGGCAATTATGCAGTAGTTGAAAACGGCGCAAAAAGTCAATTGACGGTAGATCTTAAGTACTACCAGGGTAAACCGGTTATTGAAGAGATTATCCGTGTAAGTAAGCCGGGTCTTCGTCAGTATAAGGGTAAAGACGAGATGCCGCGCAATCGTCAAGGTCTTGGTATTGTCATCGTGTCCACCAACCAGGGTGTGATGACAGAGAAGAAAGCCCGTGCCGCCGGTATCGGCGGAGAAGTTTTGTGCTCAGTATTCTGATGCACAACATTCTTTGATACAGCACATATAGAGCACGATTATGTCCAGAGTAGCTAAAAGCCCGATTACATTGCCAAAGGGTGTTGAGACAGTAATTGCCGGTAGCGCAGTCACTGTTAAAGGCAGCAAGGGTAGCTTGAATACCACCCTGCATAACGACGTACAGGTTGTCGTTGATGCTGGTGTTTTGCAGGTTTCTCCCAAGAATAATTCCCGTCAGGCCGTTGCGCTTGCCGGCACTTTCCGTGCCCTGATCAATAACATGGTAACGGGTGTGACTACAGGTTTTCAGCGCAAGCTGACCCTGCAAGGCGTAGGTTATCGCGCCAAGGCTCAGGGCGATGTTGTAAACATTGCGGTTGGATACTCGCACCCGATTGATTACAAGTTGCCGTCTGGCGTTACTGTTGAGACTCCAACCCAGACAGAGATCGTGTTGAGCTCAACAGACAAGCAGTTGCTCGGACAGGTTGCATCTGAAATCCGTAGATTCAGACCGCCAGAGCCTTACAAAGGCAAAGGTATTCGTTACTCGGATGAAGTTGTGTACAGAAAAGAAGCGAAGAAGAAATAAATAGGGCGTGACATCATGAATGTTAAGAAGCAGGCTCGTATCCGTCGCGCACGACGTACTAGGGCAAAAATTTCAGAACTCGGTGTAAACCGTTTGTGTGTTTATCGCACTCCACGTCATATCTACGCGCAAGTAATTGCGCCAACTGGCGATGTTGTGTTGGCAAGTGCCTCGACAGTGGAAAAAGAATTACGTGGCACTGCCACGGGCAATATTGAAGCAGCAGGCAAAATTGGCGCTCTGATTGCTGAACGTGCGAAACAAGCGGGCATCAGCAAGGTGGCGTTTGATCGCTCTGGTTACAACTATCACGGTCGCGTTAAAGCTTTGGCTGATGCGGCACGTGAAGGCGGCTTGGAATTCTAAGGGTTTAAGACTATGGCACTGAAAGACGAGGCGAGAAAAAACGAAGAAGGTTTACAGGAGAAGTTGATCCAGGTAAACCGTGTCGCCAAGGTAGTAAAAGGTGGTCGAATTTTCGCCTTTACTGCACTGACTGCGGTTGGTGATGGCAATGGTCGTGTCGGATTCGGCCGCGGTAAAGCGCGTGAAGTTCCGCTGGCTATTCAGAAAGCCATGGAAGCAGCCCGACGCAACATGATTTCTGTTTCACTTGATGGCACAACACTGGAGTATCCTGTGAAGTCTCGTCACGGTGCATCCAGAATTTACATGCAGCCTGCATCAGAAGGTACCGGAATTATCGCCGGTGGTGCAATGCGAGCGATTCTTGAACTTGCCGGTATTCAGAACGTACTGGCAAAGTGCTACGGATCAACCAATCCTGTCAACGTTGTAAACGCAACGTTCAAAGGCTTGAAGACAATGCGTGCTGCAGAAAGTGTTGCAGCTAAGCGTGGCAAAACTCTCGAAGAGATTCTGGGTTAATCGTTATGTCCAAGAAAATGATTAAAGTGACACTGGTTCGCAGTCCTGCGGGTCAGATGGAAAGACACAGACAGTGTGTAAAAGGTCTGGGGCTGCGTCGTATGCACCAGAGCGTGGAAGTTGAAGATTCCCCGTGTGTTCGCGGCATCATCAACAAAGTACGCTACCTGTTGCTTGTCGAAGGCGAGGAGTAAGTCATGCATTTGAATACATTGAGTCCAGCGCCTGGTAGTACTCACGCGCCACGTCGTGTAGGTCGCGGTATAGGTAGCGGTCTGGGTAAGACCAGCGGTAAAGGTCACAAAGGTCAAAAGGCTCGATCAGGCGGCACTGTTCGTCCTGGTTTCGAAGGCGGTCAAATGCCTTTGCNNTTTGAAGGCGGTCAAATGCCTTTGCAGCGTCGATTGCCGAAGTTCGGTTTCAGCTCGCGTGTGGGTCGCATTACATCTGAAGTGCGCACAAGCGAATTGGCATTAGTTGCTGGTGACATAGTAAACGTTGAGACATTGATGAGTGCTGGTGTTGTAACTAGCAGCATCAAGCGTGTCAAGATCATGTTGTCCGGTGATGTTGCTCGCGCCCTCACAATTGATGGTCTTCGTGTTTCCAAAGGCGCACGTGCTGCGATAGAAGCGGCTGGCGGCAAGGTAATTGATCCGGTCGTACCAGCGCACGCTGGTAAGAAAAAGACCAAAAAAGTTGTAGCTCAGGACTGATCGACAAAAAATGGCAAAAAAACCTAACATCGCCGGCGACGGCATAGGCGCAGGCCTTGGTGAGCTTAAAGCTCGTCTGCTATTCCTGCTGTTTGCCATTTTTGTATACAGGGTAGGCACGCACATACCTGTGCCGGGTATTGACCCCGCACAACTGGCAAACATGTTCAGCCAAAACGAGGGTACATTTCTCGGTTTGTTTAACATGTTTTCAGGTGGTGCGCTGGAGCGTATGAGTATTGTGGCGTTGGGTATCATGCCCTACATCTCATCCTCAATTATTATGCAGTTGTTGACAGCGGTTAACCCACATCTTGCGCAGTTGAAAAAAGAAGGTGAGTCCGGGCGTCGCAAGATTACGCAATACACCCGCTACGGTGCATTAGCACTGGCGGTAGTTCAAGGCACAGGTATGACTGTTGGTCTGCTTGCGCCCATGTCTTATAACCCCGGCCTGGGTTTCACTTTGACAGCGATTGTGTCATTGGTAACCGGTGCGATGTTTATGATGTGGCTGGGTGAGCAGATTACAGAGCGTGGAGTGGGCAACGGAATCTCCATGTTGATTTTTGCGGGTATCGTAGCAGGGTTGCCGGCAGCGGTCGGGAGCTCCCTGACACAGGCCTACGAAGGGCAGATCAGTGGATTGTTATTGTTTATTGTCGGCATCATTGCGGTAGTGGTTATTGCAGGCATTGTGTTTATAGAGCGAGGGCAACGCCGCATAACTGTCAACTATGCCAAGCGGCAACAAGGTAATAAGGTTTATCAGGCGCAATCCAGCCACTTGCCGCTTAAAGTGAATATGGCCGGCGTGATTCCTGCGATATTTGCCAGCAGTATTTTGTTGTTCCCTGCGTCAATCGGCCAGTGGTTTGGTCAGGCTGAAGGCGCGGAATGGCTGCAGGACCTCGCGTTGCTGATCGGTCCTGGGCAACCGCTTTATGTGATTCTGTTTAGTGCAATGATCATATTTTTCTGCTTCTTTTACACTGCGCTTGTGTTTAATCCGCGCGACGTGGCAGATAACTTGAAACGATCGGGTGCCTTTATTCCAGGTATTCGACCGGGCGATCATACCGCTCGTTATATAGATGCAGTGTTGACCCGTTTGACTATGTTTGGCGCGATTTACATTACTATCGTGTGTTTATTGCCTAACTTTTTCCAGATGATGGCCAACGTGCCGTTTAATTTGGGTGGCACTGCAATGTTGATCGTCGTAGTAGTCAGTATGGACTTTATGTCGCAGGTTCAGGCGCATCTGATGTCTCATCAATACGATTCGCTGATGAAAAAATCCAACCTCGGTAGTTTTGGGCGCGGTTAATTGGTTTGGCGGGTGGCGCATTCAAGTGGCCACCGAATGGAGAGAAAAACGTGAAAGTCAGAACATCGGTCAAGAAAATCTGTCGTAAGTGCAAAGTGGTCAAGCGCAACCGTGTGGTTCGTGTGATCTGCTCTGCTGAACCCAGACACAAGCAGCGTCAAGGCTAAGTATCTGGTTGATTTTTATATCTCCAGAGTATATTCTTTGCGCCCCTGAAATTACGGGCTCATGCACTCTGGTACATGGGTAAATTATAAGATTGGAGTTTAACTATGGCACGTATTGCCGGTGTCAACATACCAGATAACAAGCACCTGGTTATCTCTCTGGAGTATATCTACGGGATCGGTGCAACACGCGCTAAGCAGATCTGCGAGCGAGTGGGTATAGCCCCGTCGACAAAGACCAGTGCTCTGTCACCGGAACAGCTCGATATCGTGCGTGCCGAAGTTGGTAAATTTACAGTGGAAGGTGACCTTCGTCGTGAAGTGTCCATGAGCATCAAGCGTCTGATGGACCTTGGATGCTACCGTGGCATTCGTCACCGTCGATCACTTCCAGTACGTGGTCAGCGCACCAAGACTAATGCAAGAACACGTAAAGGTCCCCGTAAGCCCATACGTAAATAGGGCCGATTCGTAAATAAGATTTGATGTCCGGGTGTTAACTAACGGCTGGACTAAAAGATAAACGCTTTAATCTGATTCAGGAAATATCTATGGCAAAGCCAGCAGCTAAAGCAGCCCCGAAGAAAAAGGCGCGTAAGGCGGTCGTTGACGGGATTGCATTTATCCATGCTTCCTTTAATAACACGATTGTGACAATCACCGACCGTCAGGGCAACGCTCTGAGCTGGGCTACCTCTGGTGGTTCTGGTTTCCGTGGTTCGCGTAAAAGTACACCGTTTGCTGCGCAAGTGGCGGCGGAGAGAGCGGGTAAAGCTGCGATCGAGTTGTATGGTCTGAAGAACCTTGACGTAAAAGTTAATGGTCCAGGTCCAGGACGCGAGTCAGCGGTACGTGCATTGAATACGTGTGGTCTTAAAGTTGGCAACATCACAGATGTAACGCCAATCCCGCACAATGGTTGTCGTCCCCCGAAAAAGCGCCGCGTTTAATCGTACACTTTTTGGATCAGTTACAGCTTATTCCGGCTTAGTGCCGAGATTAGTAAAACAGGAGTCAGTATATGGCCCGTTATCTAGGCCCGAAATGCAAACTCGCCCGACGTGAAGGAACAGATTTGTTCCTGAAGAGCGGCGTTCGCCCGCTGGAAAGCAAGTGCAAGGCAGAAACCAAGCCCGGTCAGCATGGCCAGGGTCGTGGTCGTTTGTCTGACTACGGTGTTCAGTTGCGCGAGAAGCAGAAAGTTCGCCGTATTTACGGCATCCTCGAGCGTCAGTTCAGTACCTACTACAAGGAAGCTGCGCGTCGTAAGGGCGCAACGGGTGAAAACCTGTTGCAGCTTCTCGAGTCACGACTGGATAACGTGGTGTACCGAATTGGTTTTGGTTCAACCCGTGCCGAGTCTCGTCAGCTGGTTTCACACAAAGCGATTCTGGTAAACGGCGCGGTGATCAATGTGCCTTCATATCAGTTGTCAGCCGGTGACGTGGTTTCTGTGCGTCAGAAAGCCAAAGAGCAGTTGCGTATCAAGGCGGCGATGGAGCTTGCTGCGCAGCGCACTGCCAGCGACTGGATTACCGTAGATACCAGCAAGCAACAGGGTCAATTCACCCGCAAGCCGGAACGTGCCGACCTGTCAGCTGATATTAACGAAAACCTGATCGTAGAGCTTTACTCTAAATAAGTCTGAACAGGCCTTCGACACCTCTGATGAGGAGAAGGCTTCAGTCCAGTAAACTCAAAGATTGCCAGGCTAATTGTTAAGGGTGAACCCATGCAGATTTCGTTGTCGGATTTTCTTACACCACAGTTGATCAAGGTTGAAGAGTTTGACAAGTATCATTCAAAAGTGGTGCTTGAGCCTCTCGAGCGTGGTTTTGGCCACACTCTGGGGAATGCATTAAGAAGAATCCTGTTGTCTTCCATGCCAGGTTGTGCAGTGGAAGAGGTTGAAATCGACGGTGTTGTGCACGAGTACAGCAGCATCGAAGGTGTCCGTGAAGACGTTATCGAGATTCTGTTGAACCTCAAAGGCGTAGCGATCATTTTGAATGGTCAGGATCACGCCGTATTAACATTGAACAAAAAAGGTGCGGGTGTTGTAACTGCGGCTGACATCGTTGGTGACCACAACGTCGAGATTGTTAATCCAGAGCACGTGATTGCCAACCTGAACTCAGCTGGCTCGCTGAACATGCGTATAACAGCACGTAAAGGCCGCGGATATGTTCCGGCTGACGCTCGTCGCAGCGACGATGATGAAACGCGTGCGGTTGGTAAACTGATGCTGGATGCGACCTATAGCCCGGTACTCAGCGTGGCCTATTCAGTTGAAAGCACTCGTGTTGAGCAGCGCACTGACCTAGACAAGCTTGTTATTGATTTGAAGACCAATGGCACCATCGATCCTGAGGAAGCCATTCGTCGTGCTGCGACTATTCTGCAGCACCAGCTAGCGGTATTTGTTGACCTGCAGAGCCATGAAACGGCGGCGCCTATTGAGCCGGAAGATGAAATCGATCCGATTCTGCTGCGCCCGGTTGACGACCTTGAATTGACTGTACGTTCTGCAAACTGCCTGAAAGCAGAAGACATTTACTACATTGGCGATCTGATTCAGAGAACCGAAGTAGAATTGTTGAAGACTCCAAACCTTGGTAAGAAATCACTCACCGAGATTAAGGACGTGCTGGCAACCCGTGGTTTGTCTCTTGGTCTGCGTCTGGAGAACTGGCCACCAGCCAGCCTGCGCACTGAAGAGAAATCGAATTAATCATAACGAGTCAGCCGTGAGGCTGCGGTTAGAATAGGAAAAGAGATATGCGTCATCGTCATAGTGGACGTCAACTGAATAGAAATTCTTCTCACCGCAAGGCCATGTTCCGTAACATGACCGCCTCACTGGTTGAGCATGAGATTATCAAAACTACCGTGATCAAGGCGAAAGAACTGCGTATGGTTGCAGAGCCCCTGATTACACTGGCCAAAAACGACAGCGTTGCTAATCGCCGCCTGGCGTTTGCGCGCCTGCGCAGCAAAGAAGCTGTTGGTAAGCTGTTTACAGATCTTGGACCGCGTTATCAGGGTCGTCCTGGTGGATATATTCGTATCCTCAAGTGCGGCCTGCGTGCCGGCGACAAGACGCCAATGGCGTATGTTGAATTGGTTGATCGTCCTAATGGCGTGAATGCAGACGCTGCTCAGGAATAAGATTCTGTGTGTGATAAAAAGCCGGGCTTAGCCCGGCTTTTTTGTGTCTATTGGATCAGCGAAGCACTATGCGTGTTCCTTGTGCAAAAAAATGCTGATAAACAACATCGGCCATAAGCCCAGATGGATAAAGGTGTCTGCGGTATTAAAGATATAGTGCCAGTAAGGGATGCCTTTAACATCAATAAAATCGATTACGCTGCCATAAATCAATCTATCCAGAATGTTGCTTATTCCGCCACCCGCTACCATGCCAAAACAAATGAACTCGTAGGTCCGCACTTGCATGCTTCTACACAAGTAAAAAATCAATCCTGAAATTAGTGCCAGGCTGAAAAGCGCAAACAGCCAGCCCTGTCCCTGCGCCATCCCAAATATGCCACCCATATTGCGGATATGCGTGAAATGCAAGATCGAATTGATGACAACACTGTCACCCTGCGCAATAGATTTCTCTACGAGGTAGCTGCCAAGTTGCGAGATGCTAAGACAACTGAGTGCAATCACCCCAAACCAGGCGAGATGCCTGGTTCTTGAATGGTGGGCTGTTTGCAATAAAAAAGCTTTCAAACTCATGCCTTGTCGGTCCTGTGTGATCATTGCAGTTCAGCAAAGAATGCCCGTAGTCTTGCAGCATTTTTGCCAACATCGCTGACGCCCACGCGCGATGTAGAGCG
>DITX01000129.1:1598-6326 GCA_002422225.1 Gammaproteobacteria bacterium UBA6173 | reverse complement strand
AATCTGAACCAGAAAGTTGTGTCGGTGGCCTCAATACGGCCCTGTTCAGGGACTGCTGCGACCAGCTCCCAACCAAGTGTATCTACGGCAGCTCTTGCACGATCAAACACAACGGATGCTGGCTCATTAAAGGTTTGTGTGACGACATCGGGGTAAGCATCCCGTTGCCGCTGGGCGTGCTCTTCCGGTGTCATGTTGCGGTTGCCGGTGCCATAAACAGTCGGGTTGGAATTCTCTCCTCGGAGTGGCAGGACAGCCACAAACGCAGGCGGGTTTTCCAGATCGGTACTGATGTCATGAATGGGTGGAATAGTGACGCCGCTACCGGGCAGGTATGACTGAGGAACATACCAGGCAATTGCCGCGGCAATTGTTGCTGCGCCCGCAATTGCAACCATGCGAGATAACTTGGCAAGACGCGCTGCCCGACCCAAGGCAAGCAATAGCACAGTGATCGCAATACAACCATAAGTAATCCAGGCCACATAAGGTTGAGCGCCGCGCAACATGCTGAACCCTTGGGTAAAGTTCCACATGCCAAACCAGACGCCTGCCGGCGCGGCAAGTGCAAACAAGGCAAGGCCGATGCCCGCAATGCCCGCCAAGGTTGTCAATCCTGTCAGTAATAGCTTTAGTTTATGCTGATTGCCAGTGTTCATGCTGCCGTTCTCGTTATTCAGGATTTATAGGGTTGATTGGAATACATACTGATACGTCTTGAGCCGTCATGGTGCACCTCGATAATACTGCGAGCACAATTGTGCATGGCGGGTGCTTCCCATAATTTACTGATCGGGCGGTTTTCGGTTTCACACAACAAAGTCTTGATCAATACGCCATGGCTGACGATAGCAATTTCCTCCGGCGGATTCTCTGCCAGTATTGCTGCCAATTTAAGAGATGCACGTGTTTGTACATCTTTGAAGGTTTCTGCTCCTGGTAAGTTAAACGCATCCGGTTGATTCCAGAATGCAAAAAATTGTTCAGGATCGGACGCCTGCAATTCAGAATATAACCTGCCTTCCCACGAACCCATGTGAATCTCCCGCAACTGATCACAATAAACAATGGGTACTGGCCAGTCAGCAAACAGAATCTCAGCGGTTTGGCGTGTACGTACACTGCTACTGCAATAGACCCGGGAGATGCCTGAATTCTTCAATTCAGATCGCAATGCCTCTGCCTGCGAGATGCCGTCGCGGGTTAGAACTGACTCCATCTGGCCTTGAGCGCGCTTTTCTTTGTTCCAATTGGTTTCGCCATGACGAATCAAGTGGATTCGGCTAAGCACCTGCAAGTTATTCATTCAAGGTCCCGGGTGATTGCTTCGTGTGCGGCTGACTGCATCCAGCCAGCGAGACTTCTGCTGCTGTCGCCATGCATCGTCGGCAACAGGCACAAATGTACGATCCAGTTGCCATAACTGGGCGATCTCATCCAATGAGTCGTATACACCGCAGTGTAAACCGGCGAGGCAGGCAGCACCAAAGGCGGTGGTTTCAGTAAGCTGAGGTCGGTCAACAGGCGTATTCAGTAGGTCGGCTAACCCTTGCATGACAAAGTTGTTTGCAGCCATGCCGCCATCCGCGCGGATTCGTACTGGCTTTAACCCATCGGAAGCCATGGCTTCCACCAAGTCCCGAGTCTGGTGGCAAACGGACAGCAGCGCAGCCGTAACAATATCTTCAAGCCCTGTATCGCGCGTCAGTCCAAAAATCGCGCCTCGTGCTTCCGCGTCCCACCACGGTGCGCCCAGCCCGGTAAAGGCTGGGACAAACATGATGCTGTCCGCATACTTGGCACGCGCCGCCATTGCTTCGGTTTCCTGACTGCTGGAGAAAAACTTCAGTTTGTCCCTGAGCCACTGCATGGTGGCGCCTGCCATAAAAATGCTGCCCTCCAGTGCGTAGGTCGGTTCTCCGTCAAGGCGCCAAGCCACCGTGCTTAACAAATTATGCTGAGATTCAATGATCTGTTTGCCTGTGTTGACCAACATAAAACAGCCGGTGCCATAGGTGCTTTTGGTCATGCCTGGCTCAAAACAGGCCTGGCCAAATGCAGCCGCTTGCTGATCGCCAGCGATGCCACCAATTTGAATGGCTGCGCCGAAAATTGCGCTGTCGGTTTTTCCAAAATCGGCCGCACTGTCCAGCACCTCAGGTAGCATGTTTTTGGGAATGTTAAACAAGCTCAGCAATTCGGGATCCCAGCGTTGCGTGTGGATATTAAACAACATGGTGCGAGAAGCGTTGCTGGCATCGGTGCAATGGCGTTTTCCGCCCGTCAGTTTCCACAACAAAAAACTGTCAATTGTGCCAAACGCTAAATGGCCGGCTTCCGCGGCAAGGGCGGCACCCGGCACGTTATCCAGTATCCAGCGAATTTTGCTGGCTGAGAAGTATGAATCCAGGAGTAGGCCGGTGCGAGCTGGAATTAAGTTTTGACGCCCTTCCAGGGTCAATTTCTGCTGGAGCTGCTGGCACCATGCCGATGTGCGCCGGTCTTGCCAGACAATGGCCCGATAGATGGGTTTGCCAGTGCGTCTGTCCCACAACACGGTAGTTTCGCGTTGATTGGTGATGCCGATACCCGCAATCCTGTCAGCGGTGATGCCCGCATTGAGCAACGCTTGTTGGCAACTGAATAGCGTGGTCTGCCAAATGTCATCGGGTTCATGCTCAACCCAGCCTTCCTGCGGAAAATGCTGAGTGTATTCCTGTTGTCCGATGCCCAGTCGTTGTCCATCACGCGAGAAAACAATGGCGCGGCTACTGGTTGTACCTTGATCAATCGCGAGCAAAAAGTGGTTCATGATTTTGTTGTTGGTTTCCATTTCCAATGCGCATGTTACCATCACGCAGCTTGCCAGTTGGCCGTCATTACTGGCAAGCTGTTTTGGTCAATTCACAACTCGGGTCAGGTGATATGTCGGCAGCGCTTTCTATGGTAGACCTTCTGGTAATAGGTGGCGGTGTGAATGGGACGGGGATTGCCGCTGATGCTGCCGGTCGCGGGCTTTCGGTTATGTTGTGTGAGCGGGCTGACCTCGGCGGCGCAACTTCGTCATCCAGCACCAAACTGATTCATGGTGGTTTACGTTATCTCGAGACATACCAGTTTCGTCTGGTGCGCGAATCCCTGGCAGAGCGCGAAGTGCTGCTGCACGCCGCACCTCATATTGTGTGGCCTTTACGCTTTCGGCTTCCTCACCACAAAGCCTTGCGCCCACAGTGGATGATTCGATCCGGTTTATTCCTTTACGATCACTTGAGCAAACGCGTCAGTCTGCCGGCGTCTCATGGTTTGAAATTTAACGAAAATGACCCGCTGCAGCCAGAGTTTGGTGCGGGTTTCGAATACTCGGATTGTTGGGTGGATGATGCCCGTCTGGTGGTCTTGAATGCCATGCAGGCTAGGCAACATGGAGCGCGCATATTGACCCGAACCGCCTGTGAGCATATTGATGCGCAGCTTGATCCTCAGAGCAAAAACACCACGTGGTCAGCCAGACTGAGGGACGTCAATAACGGTGAGGAGCGCTGGGTAAACGCGCGTTGTATTGTCAACGCCAGCGGACCGTGGGTGGGCAAACTCGGTCGACAGCTTCAGCCTCAGACCCCTCCTGCGGATGTGCGCTTGGTTAAAGGGTCACATATTGTTGTCCCGCGCATGTACGAGGGCGACGAAGCTTATTTGTTGCAGAATCCTGATGGCAGAGTCGTTTTTGTGATTCCTTACGAAGACCAGTTTTCCTTGATAGGCACAACTGAAGAGGAATACACCGGCGATCCTGCTGCGGCCGCCATGTCCCCCGAGGAGACTGCCTATCTGCTGGCTGTGGCCAGCAGCTATTTCAAGAAGGCGCCGGATGCATCACAAGTTTTGTACCATTTTTCTGGTGTCAGACCTTTGATTGATGATGGCGATGAAAATGCCAGTAGAGTGTCCAGGGACTATACCCTGGAATTGAGTCGTTCCCCCGCGCCTTTGTTGACTGTTTATGGGGGAAAAATCACCACCTATCGACGACTTGCCGAATCAGCCATGGATCAACTCAAAGCAGTATTTCCCGACATGAAGCCGTCTTGGACAATTGACGCATATCTGCCGGGCGGAGAGTTTGCATCACAACAACAGTTACAGGATGACCTCGCCGGTGAATTTCCGTGGATTGACCGCGCGCTGCTGCGGTCATGGGTAAGGCGCTACGGTACACGTACCAGAGTCATGTTAGAGGGGGCGCGGCAGGTCGCAGATCTTGGAGTCAGTTTTGGAGAAGATCTGTACGAACGTGAAATAAGATATCTGTACGATCAGGAATGGGCACAAAGCGCTGACGACGTGTTATGGCGCCGAACCAAGTTGGGGTTACGCCTGAATGCGGAGCAAAAGGCCGCCGTTGCAAGGTTCTGCCAGACTTGTTTATCTCATGAAAACAGAAATCCAGATGATGAGAAAAATAAAAAAAGGATTTTACCGGGCCAGTGCTTGTGATACTGGCCACCTTGTTGACTTCGCCGCTGCTTGCTCAAGTCCCCGTCGCCTTGGTGACGGGGTCCATGCCTGCTGCCGCTCATGGTGACCCAGGTCGAAACAGCCAGCTGAATTCCAATGGCAACGTGCTGGGTGGCATTCGTCTGGCCGAGCATGCCGTGCCAACTGCGACCAACACCGGCATCAACAGTGGCGATTCATTTTGCCGTTTGTATGGTTCTCACGAGCCGTTTG
>DITX01000129.1:0-1533 GCA_002422225.1 Gammaproteobacteria bacterium UBA6173 | reverse complement strand
TGCAACCAGACGTCCCGGATCCATTCTGCCAGATTGGCCCACTCTTTATTGCCTTGTGGGTCCTTCCCCAGTTTTAAGCCGTTCCAGAAATGCACGTCACCTTCTTCGCCAATGCAGTAATAGCCGTCGCCGAGTTGGCAAATCGGGATGAGATGGCGTGGCAATCCATCATTCCACGCTTGCGCGGCCACTTCGGGTAAATACGTGTGCGATCGTGGGTCAGCGACTGTTACAGGTTCCAGAGTCCCATAAATAATGTCACTGGCCTCCAATAAATATTCACGCAGATCATCAGGCAGGGCCATCAGCAACTGCTCTTCTATTTCAACCAACAAGTCATCATCAGGCAAATCCAGAGGCACAGACACCGACTCATTTTTTTCGCGTAATAACTCAATTATGTCGTCCATATTTATGCGTCCGGTTTGCGTAGTCGTAAAAGAAATTGATCCGTCCCGCGATTCAAAGCGGGGTCAAAAATGGATCTGCGAGGGTTGTCGTTGGCGTTTGAGAGCAGATCACTTTCTGCCTCAAGAATAAATCCCGCGCGGGTAACTGCTTCATAGGCTTGAGACTTCTGCATGCGATGCAAGCGATTATTGTCACTCTCTGCTGTCCCCGTGTGATCGATAATGCCAACGATTCCGTCGGGTTTTACTATCCTGAAGAGTTCGGTTAATAAATCGTGCGCAGCGCGTGGGCTGCGGTTGTAATAATCGTGCAGAATCTGCGACACCAGAATGAAGTCAACAGATGCATCGGCCAAACCGGTCTCACTGATGCGTTTGTCTATCAGCACAACATTATCAAGCTTGCCGCTGATTATTTTGCCTTCCAGTGCTTCGCCCTGGGTCATATCCGAGCGGTCCTCGTCATAACGTGACGCGGTTGGAGAGTTTTGGGCATAAACAGTTCCGTCACTGCCCACGGCCCGCGACATGACAAACGTGTAGTAACCGCCAGCGGCATACACATCCAATACCGTCATGCCTTGTTCGAGTCCCAGAAACTGCAAAACCTCAACGGGTTTGCGAGCCGCATCGCGCATGCGATCTGAAATCTCGCGGTCGGTGCCGCGCAGACTTGCGGTGAGGGCGTCGGGGTCAAAAGCCTGCGCCATACCGGTAGACGGTGCTGACAGCAGGCTTATGGGTAACAGGCACACCAAGGCCAAGCGCACAAGGATGTTGCTCAAGCAGAAAGGATTAGATGTTGTTTTCATTTTTGTCTGTCCTGTTCATCCGGTTAGCCTTGTTATTATAATCATGAACTGTTTTGTTTATCGCCCAGGAAAATCATGACTTCGTTACTGCCTGCTATTACCCGCGAAACCCGTTCTGACAAGCCCGTTGACGCAGCCGTGATCTGGCTGCATGGATTGGGAGCTGACGGCAATGATTTTGCGCCGATTGTGCCGGAGTTGCGACTGCCATCATCGATGTCAGTCAGATTTATTTTCCCGCATGCGCCTTCTATCCCTGTCACAATCAATGGTGGTTACATCATGCCAGCCTGGTACGACATTCTGCAGGC
>DITX01000076.1 GCA_002422225.1 Gammaproteobacteria bacterium UBA6173 | reverse complement strand
TTCTCAAGCGTTGGCAGATACAGGGTTTCACCGCTGAACGAGCGAGACTCCCATATCCGGAAGTCACTGACATCCAAGAAGGGCGGTGCCGGGGATTGCGCCATTAATGGCGTGGCCCCCAGCATCAACATGCAATAGCTTATGCGAAGTACATTCGGTCGCTGCATTCGGCTCAGTCAGTAAAAATGGGTGAAAAACCTATTTCCCAAAGGAACACGGTGAGACCCATCAGCGAGACCATCAACACCAGACCCACCGCAACCGTCGCACTTGCAAACAGGAAACCACGCTCCTTTGGCATGTCATATACGATGGGAATGCCAATATAGAGCAAATAAATTGTATAAGCCGCCGCAAGAGTGCCTAACAGCATGTCCAGCCACAGGTTGGGGTAAAAGCCGATCAGGCCCACCACAAACATCGGTACACACATGTAAGCCGCGACGCCAATGCCGTGCGCAATATCGTCATTGCGCGCATCATAGGTTTTGGCCATCCAGTGAATCATCATGCCCAAGAAGGCAACGGACGCCAGAATGGTCAGGTAAAACAGCCCCATAATCAGCGCTGCCGACTCTGACGTCAGGCGGATCGACCGACCGGACAACTCCCAGCCGATTTGTGAAGCACCGTACCACCACGCAACTGGCGGGAGTATCGCTACCCAGATCAGATACTTAAGGTAGGTGGCTACTACCGAATCATTACAGTCGCGTATCCGCGCCCACTCTTGTTGTGGCTTGGTCAACATACCCAATATGTGGTTCATGACCTTGTCTCCTTTTTATGACACCAGCAGCACTTTGTTATGGCCACTGGTCTGTTGTTGTTATCCCAGGTTGTTGACCAGGGTCCAGGCGCCTAACCCAATCATGCCCAGTCCAGCACATTGTCTGATCCAGGTCATTTTCAGCACAGGCAGCATAAACTGCAGCATGCCCCCGCTGAGCAATACAAATGGCAAGGTGCCCAATCCAAAAACCATCATGATCAAAAGACCATTGATAGCGCTGCCACTGGCCAATGCCAGACTCAAAACGCTGTACACGATGCCGCATGGCAGTAAGCCCCATGCAATGCCGGCCAGCAGTTTGTTGGATGTGTGCCGCAGCGATAAATGCTGAACACGGCGCAGAACAGGTTGCCAGAGTCGGTAAGCCCAGCGTTCCAGCGACAGAACACCCAGCCACCAACCGGCCATGTACAAGCCCAACGCTATAAGCAAAATGCCAGACAGAGCGCGCAGCATGACAAATGCCGCTGAATTCATCCCGCCAAGCAGAAATCCACCTGCGCCGGCGATCAAGCCCAGCGCCATATACCCTAAAATTTTGCCGCTGCCATAGACCAGCGCATCACCCACCAGCGGCAGTGCCAAACCGGGTGCTGGCAGTGGTGCAGGTGCGGCTGAACTGGCAATCAGCCCTGGTGTGCTGGCCAGCGCACTTGTTGGTTTCTGTCTGGCGGCGATCAACTCCGTTCGGCCACTCATCAGCAGCGCGCTGGCGATACCCCCGCACATGGCAAGGCAGTGCGGCGCGCTGAACAGGCCCAGCGCAAATGCGGATATTAACTCGCCGGTCAATGCCCCACTTGTTCCGACTAAAGCGGCGTTCATGGTTTGTTGTCCTCGCTGTCAGGATCGGCTTTGCTTGTGGCACTGATAATTTTTGCCGGCTTTTCATCCTCAAACAGGATCGACCAGCCCTGGCGCTCGAGATCTTCAAACTGATCATGTTTCACTGACCAGACAAAACTCCAGATGGCGAACACAACCAACACCAACCCCAGTGGAATCATGACAAACAGCACATCCATCTCAGCGCTCCATCCATCGCAAGCGTCCAGCGTTGCTGACCACCAACACCGACGACAGACTCATGCCCAGTGCTGCCAACCATGGCGGTACCAGCCCCATCAGGGTGAACGGTATCACCGTAAAGTTGTAAACGACTGACCAGGCCACGTTCTGACGGATAATGGCGCGGCATTTGCGGGCAAACACCAGAATAGCAGGCAGCATCATCAGCGAGCCATTGAGCAGCGTGGCATCCGCGCTGTTCTGTACAAAACTGTCGCGTGGTGTGACGGCAAGCGAGGTGTCGGCGGCAGCCATGGCCGCCGTGTCATTGATGCCGTCACCTACCATCATGACGCGGGCTGACTGTTGCAGTTCACGTAAAGCGTCCACTTTGTCCTGCGGGCTCATGCCCGTGCGAATATCCAGCACGGCAAACAATTCGCGAATGCGCTCGGCACTCATGGATCGGTCGCCGGTAAACACCGCGGTGCGAATACCTTGCTGATGCATTTTGTTGACCACCGCACTGGATTCGGCGCGAGGATTGTCCTGCAGGCAGAACCAAGCCATTGCCTGCCTGTTTTTGCTCAGCAATATCCAGTGTCCGCTACCAAGTGGCTGCGTGCATGCGGCGTTCTGGGCGTCCAGTGCAAACTCAAACAGCCCCAACCGGTAATGCTGGCCTTCAATGTCACCCATCACGCCGCAGCCCGGCACCACCTGACTGTTGTCCACAAACAGCGCATGCGGCACATCAAACGCGTGTGCGATGGGGTGTTCACTGCCGGCTTCCAGCGCGCTGGCCAGTTCCATACAACGCTGTTTCTGCGCTGAGGGCTGCTTCTGCGCTGAGGGCTCCTTGTGCGCTGAGGGCTGCTTTTGCGCTGAGGGCTCTTGCGGCGATAGGGGCTCCGCTGCGCCACACGCTTCAGCCAGAACAATGCCGGTGACTTTGAGGTTGGCTTCGGTCAAGGTGCCGGTTTTATCAAATACCACTGTATTGGTCTCGGCAGCACGTTCCAGAAAAGCGCCGTGCTTGATGACAACACCCTGATTACGCAAGGTTGTTGTGGCAACACTGTAAGCAACCGGAGTGGCCAGGGACAGTGCGCAAGGACAAGACACTACCAGCACTGTCAACATGATCACCAGATAATCCGCGCTGCCAGCCTGATACCAATACAGACCCGCACCCGCGGCAATCAACAGCACCGCAGCCACAAACCAGCTAGCGGTGCGATCCGCCAGTTGTGCCCAGCGCGGGCGATAGGCCCCGGCCTGTTCATGAAGACGGGCGATCTGGCGAATGACAAATTCGCCCGGCGTGCACTTAGCCCGAATAATCAGTTCGCCGTCATGATTGACTGAACCTGCCAGCACGCGGGCGCCGGGTTGTTTGGGTTGGGGGATTGCCTCGCCGGTAAATGCCGCTTCACTGACACCGCTTTGTCCGCGCAGCACAATACCGTCTGCGGGAATGGTGTCGCCTGGCAACACCAACAAGATGTCGCCGGCCGACAAAGTGTCGAGTGCAACACGCTCGGTTTCCGCTGCACTTGCCAACGCTAATGCAAGATCAGCCGTGTGCGACGGTAGCCGTAACACAGTATCCGGTAACAGATGTTCCAGCAAATCCTGGCTTTGCTGAAAATGGAAACGCGACAACAATTCCGCATATCGTCCAATCAGCAGGAAAAACGTGAACATACAGGCTGTGTCATAAAAGACCTCGGGCGCGTTGTTCAGAGTATTAAAAATACTCAGCAGCCAGGCGGACAGAATGGCCAGCGACACCGGCACATCCATGGTGAGACTGCGATGTTTGAGTGCATAAAACGCTGCACGATGAAAAGGCCAGGCGCTGTACAGCACGACGGGCGTAGTCAAAGCCATACTGGCCCAGCGCAGTAATGCCTGAAACTCAATATCCATCTCGCCGCCAGAGAAGTAGTCACCAAAGGCAAACATCATGACTTGCATCATGCCAATGCCGGCTATCCCCATTTTCAACAGCAGACTTCGGCGTGTCTCCGTGAAGGCTGCACGCGCAGCATCAGGCACATCAGGGCGCACACTGTAACCAAGACCATTGATCAGATCAGCTAATCCAGCGGGACTTTGTGAACTGTCAAAAATCACGCGCAGGCGCCGGGTGGCATAGTTCACGCTGACTTCATTGACACCCGGCTCGCGCCCCAGCACTTGTTCAAGCAGCCAGACGCAGGCCACGCAGCGTAGATCCGGAATCAACAAGGTCAATTGCTGACGGCCATCAGGCAGGGTGGTGAGTGCTTTCAGTAAACGACTGTGCTCGGGATTGCTGGTGTTTTTGTCGGCCGCACCGGTTACACCACATTGTTCCCGGTACTGATAGTAGGACTCCAGTTTCAGGTCATGGATAAACTGCACGGCTGCCTGACAGGAGGTGCAGCACAGCGGGCGTGCAACCCCGTCAATAGTGACCGATAAATCAAGTTTTGGCGGCACAGGGGATTGGCAATGGAAGCACAGACGTTGCGCTGCATCGTCTGCGATCATGCCTGAAGTGCCAGTCAAAACGTTTGCCATTAAAAACGTGCCTCTGCCAACGGGGTGGTGATGCGTTCACGCAGGCGCCAATTGTTATTGCTGCCCCGCACTTCCAGATACCAGCTGGTATCACTGGCAAGAATGTCAGCCAGCAGTGACTGCTCTTCTGGATCAAGCAATTCAAAAACCCCGGCCTGACCAATCGTGGGCAGCATCAAAAACTCATGGTCGCGATGATTGTCGGTCACGTGATAAACAAACAGGCGTAAAGCGTCTTCGTTGGTATCAGCGAGGCCGTTCTTAAGCAATTGCAGAGTTACCGCGCCGTTTTCAACCGACAGTATTGTTGTCAAGTGCAAGGCAAGTGCTGCGTCATCCAGTGCCATGGATCGATTAATACCGCGGCCTTCCGCGTAGTAGTTATCAACCACCAGAATGGCAGGGTTATTAAGCGCCGTGGTAATCAGAATGACGCCCAGCACCATCGAGACTGCCGGAATTGAGATCAGAATCCATGGCCAGCGGTACTGATACCAAGGGCGGGTATCGGTGTCAGCCGCGCTGGTGGTTCGTTGAGTGTTCATCGTTGCGTACTCATAATTTTTATGGCCTTGATACGGGCGTGGATGGGCCAATAAACCGGCTTTCGGTTTCATCGTTAAGTGCGCCATCGCGACTACTGACGCTGAAACTGAACCCTTGATTGAAGTGGCTCAGCTGAGCGGGGTCTACCTGCACACGCAACAGCAGGTCATGAATTTCACCAGAGCTGACCAGTACAGCTTGGTCAGGCACCATGCTGGCGCCTTCCAGGCCGTTGATGGCGATATCAAATTCGTGTGCCTGATTATCCATGTTGATGATTCTCAGTCTGAAAATGTTTTCGATGCGACCGTCAGACAACTCCTGAAACAATGCCCCACGATCGCGCATCACTTCGATGGACATCGGCACCCGATTCCAGAGCACCAGTGCAAACAACAGACTCATCACCAGCATCACAACGCCATAGGCAACCAACTTGGGGCGCTTCCATGTCCAACTGCCACCCGCCAGTTTATTTTCCGTGGTGTAGGAGATCAGCCCGCTCGCGTACCCCATCTTTTGCATGATGTCGTCGCAGGCGTCTACGCATGCTGCGCAGCCGATACACTGATATTGCAAGCCGTTTCGGATATCGATGCCCGTCGGGCACACCTGAACACACAGGGTGCAATCTATACAATCGCCTAAGCCTTGTGCCTTGTAATCCGTACTGCGTTTGCGTGCGCCGCGCTGTTCACCACGCGCTGCATCATACGAAATCACCAGCGTGTCGCGATCAAACATCACAGACTGAAAACGCGCATACGGGCACATATAAATGCACACCTGTTCACGCATCCAGCCTGCGTTGATGTAAGTGGCCAGTGTAAAAAATACTGTCCAGGCCACCGCAACCAGTGGCAATTGCCACAGCAACGCATCACTCACCAGCTCACGTATGCCGTAAAAATACCCAATAAACGTGATGCCTGTGAGCGCAGCAAAACCCAGCCACATGCCATGTTTAAAAAGGCGTCGCCAGGTTTTGTTTATGCCGGCTTTGTTCCAGCCTTTGGGAGTCAGTACTGACGGCACTTTGTCGAGCTTGATGCGTTGGTTACGCTCGCCTTCAGCCATCTGTTCGGCCCACATGAACACAGCGGTCCACACCGTTTGTGGGCAGGTGTAACCGCACCAGACACGCCCCCACAAGGTAGTCACAAAAAACAGACCAAAAGCAGCAATCGCCAGCAGCCAGCCGAGCAGTACAAAATCCTGCGGCCAGAATGTCATCCACAACACATAAAATTTGCGGGCGGGCAGATCAAACAATACGGCCTGGCGGCCATCAAGATTTAACCAGGGCAGCAGGAAGTACCCGAGCAGCAAGGGCCAGCCGGTGTACAAACGGATACGCTGGAAAAACCCCTCGATGCTGCGAGTAAAAATCTTTTCCCGTTTCTCATAGAGGTTGTAGACACGAGAATCAATGTCTTCAGCGCTCAGTTGTTGAACCGGAATTTTCTGCATCTTGTCTATCCCGGGTTACCCCAAAACTTCAGTATGGACTGCCAGCAAACGCGCTTGGCAGAACCGCTCAGCATCACCATCTATTGAGAAGAAAGACTTCTCACATAGGCGTTGAGAATATGGATGCGATCTTCATCAAGTCGGTCGGAGAATCCCGGCATGCGGCCGTTACGGCCGTTACGCAGCACATCAGAAATCTGCTCGCGGCTGCCACCATACAACCAGCGGTCATTGGTCAGATCCGGCGCGCCCAGTATGGGCTGACCTTTGCCGTCAGTACCGTGACAGGCCGCGCACAGCTGATTAAATTGTGCCTGACCTGCAAGCGCCTGCTCCGCAATTGCATCACGCCCTGATAACTGCATGACATACTCAGTGACATCACGAATGCCGTAGGCATCCAGCACGCCTGCCCAGGCTGGCATCACGGCTACCCGGCCGTTTTGAAGGGTTGCCTGCACCTGCTCAACAGACTTTCCCCATTGCCATTCGCCGTCGGTGAGATTGGGGAACCCATATGCGCCCGTGCCCGCACTGCCATGGCATTGTGCGCAATTGGTGGCAAACAGGCGCTGCCCCATACGTAATGCAGCGGGGACGGTTGCCAGTTCCTCAACCGGAATCGCTCGATACTGCGCAAAGATTGGACCAAAGCGCTCATCAGCATCGGCCTGTTGCTGAGCCAGTTGCCCTGCAGATGTCCAGCCTGACAAGCCTTTAAAGTTGCCGAGACCGGGGTAATAAATCAGGTAACCCAACGCAAACACAATACTGAGCAAAAAGCTCCAGAACCACCAGGCTGGCAGGGGGTTGTCATACTCTTCGATGCCGTCGTATTCATGGCCGGTTGTTTGTCCGGGATTTTTAACTTTGCGGTTCATGACCAACAACGAGGTAAAAACAATCAGCGACCCAAGTGTGCCAATGATGATAAACAGACTGAACGCACTACTCATCATGCCTGTTCTCCTTTGTTATGTTGAGTGATTGCGGGCTCAGCGTCGTCATCCTGAAATGGCAACTGCGCTGCTTCCTCAAAATAGTGTTTTCGGCTGGGGCCGTAGGCCCACCAGGCAACACCCATAAAGGTCAGGAAAACCAATACGGTGGAAAGGGTTCGGAAGTCATTAATATCCATTTCAGCGCCTCTCGGTAATCAAAGTGCCCAGTTCCTGCAGGTAGGCAACCAGCGCTTGTGCTTCGGTTACTCCTTCCAGGCCCTGTGTGGCATTGGCGATGTCTTCGTCGCTGTAAGGTACGCCGATACGCTGGAGTGCCCGCAGTTTGCGCGGTGTCACATCGAGATTGAGTTCAGTAGAGAACAACCAGGGGTAGGCAGGCATATTGGAGCCGGGCACTACCGAGCGTGGATCCATCAAATGCGCAAAGTGCCAGTCATCGCTGTACAGACCGCCCACACGCATCAGATCCGGGCCCGTGCGCTTGGAGCCCCACAGATGCGGATGGTCATAGGTCATTTCGCCAGAGACTGAGTAGTGACCATAACGCTCAACTTCTGCGCGCAGTGGTCGGATTTTCTGCGAATGGCAGGTGTTACAGCCTTCGCGGATATAAATGTCGCGCCCTTCCAACACCAGCGGCGAGTAGGGCTTCAGGCCCTCCATGGGCTCCTGCACATCTCGCTGCGACATCAGCGGGATAATTTCCACGGCGCCACCAAAACTGATAGCAACAATGGCAAGGGCAATCAACAGGCCAAGATTCTTTTCAATCAGATCGTTCATGCCAGTGCCTCCTGTTGAGCTATTTTGCCTGAGGCCAATTCCTCGCGGGTAATCTGCCAGGTTTTCCAGACATTCCATGCCATGACCAGCATGCCCAACAGGAAGATGCCGCCACCAATAAAGCGCACCACATAACCGGGATAGCTGGCGATCACTGTTTCCACAAANNACCCACATGGAGACGATGTACAGTACCGTGCCAATGGTTGCCAGCCAGAAGTGCAGGTCGATCAGTTTGATGCTGAACATTTCGCCTGGCTTGCGGCCATAGAGCAGCGGGATTAAGTGATAAGTCGCACCAATGGAAATCATGGCGACCCAGCCCAGCGCGCCGGCATGCACGTGCCCGACCGTCCAGTCAGTGAAATGCGACAGCGCGTTGACAGATTTGATCGACAGCATCGGGCCTTCAAAAGTGGACATGNNATCATGCCGCCCCAGGACGGTGCCAACAGAATCAGTGACATGGCCATGCCCAGGTTTTGTGTCCAGTCTGGCAGAGCGCTGTAGTGCAGATGGTGTGGTCCTGCCCACACGTAAATGGCAATCAGCGCCCAGAAGTGCACAACCGACAATCGGTAGGAGTAAATCGGGCGTCCAGCCTGTTTGGGTACAAAATAGTACATGATGCCCAAAAAGCCCGCCGTCAGGAAAAAGCCCACCGCGTTGTGTCCCCACCACCATTGCACCATCGCGTCAACGGTACCGGCGTATATTGAGTAGGACTTGGTCAGTGTCACGGGCACTGCAAGATTATTTACGATGTGCAGGATGGCGACCGCAATGATAAACGCAGCAAAAAACCAGTTAGCAACGTAAATGTGTTTTTGCTGACGTTTCATGATGGTACCAAAAAACAGAATTGCGTATGCAACCCAGACCACCGCAATCAGGATGGAAATTGGCCATTCCAGCTCAGCATATTCTTTGGACGTTGTCATGCCCATGGGTAGCGTAATAACCGCCAACACAATGATGGTTTGCCAACCCCAGAATACAAACGATGCCAAGCGATCACTGATCAGGCGAGCTCCACAGGTGCGTTGCACAATAAACAGGGAGCATGCCATCAGCGCGCTGCCACCAAACGCAAAAATGACACCGTTGGTATGCAAAGGACGCAATCGCCCGTAGCTGAGCCAGGCCGTGTCAAAGTTCAACACCGGCCAGGCGAGCTGGGCGGCGATCAAAACGCCGACAGCCATACCGATGATGCCCCAAAATACGGTGGCGAGGGCAAGTTGATGTACCACCTTGTAGTTGTATACAGGTTGGTTGTGTTGATTGCTGGTCATTGTAAAACCATCCATTTTGTTGTTTTGACGCGTGTGGCAATCGGCTTCGGATTGCATTCAAAGGGACTGTACTACGTCAGGATTGCGATGTGAATCCTGTGAAAAACAGGACTGTATGCCGGCTTGCAGAAAGAATTTTTAATAGCGTTTCAAATTCGGCACGTATACAAGCGTGGGTATTGTAAACCTTGGGGCTTTGGGGGGTGTTGATCTGGATCAATTGCCCCGGGGGGATCGGGACATCAGCATGTGCTGGCGCTGAATGGGCGATCAAATCATCCAGTCGTGTTAAGGCACTTTCCGATGATCATCCTGAATCGCATGGTGGCAAAACGATACTTCTTCTGGGGGTTTGCTGCACGTCGAGTCCT
>DITX01000197.1 GCA_002422225.1 Gammaproteobacteria bacterium UBA6173 | reverse complement strand
GCTGCGTGTCACCAGTCTCTCAGATAATGTTAAGGGTGGCACACGATGACCGCGCTGCGTTACAAGGCGCTGGACTTGCAGGGGCGCACAGTCACGGGTGTTATGGAAGCCGATGATGAGCGCCAGTTGCGCCAGCGTCTGCGCCAGCAGAATCTGCGGCCCTTGATGGTCACTGTTGCAACGGGCATGGAGAGCGGTTCCGGATTGCGCCATCTACTTAAAGCTCGCCGGCGCCTGTCCGTCAATCAATTATCATTGTTAACACGCCAGCTGGCATCACTGATCAAATCCGGTTTGCCGGTGGATGAAGTGCTCAGGCTGACCTCAGAACAAAGCCGTGGTGATCATATCAAAGGCCTGTTGGCGCAAGTGCGCTCACGCGTCATGGAAGGCCAGTCGCTGGCACAGGCTATGAGTGAGCATCCTGGCGCCTTTGACCGCATGTATTGCGCCATGGTGCGCGCGGGTGAAAGCGCCGGCTTTTTGGGTGAGGTGCTGGAACGACTGGCCCTACATACCGAAAGCAGTCAACAGACCCGTCAGAAGCTGCAGACCGCATTGATTTATCCACTGGTATTAATGGGCGTCAGCGTCAGTGTGGTGGTGTTGTTAATGACTTTTGTGGTGCCGCGGTTGGTGAGCATGTTTGCCAGTTCCAATCGTGACCTGCCCGTGCTGACGCAAGTGCTGATCAATATCAGTGACTTCTTTCGCTCTGGCTGGGCATTGCTGTTGTTGATTGCAGTGCTGGCTGCCATTGCTGGTTTTAAAGCATGGCTGCGTCGTTCTGATAATCGCCTGACGTGGCATAGCCTGCTACTGCGGATGCCCGGACTGAGCAACACCTTATTGCAGATGGATTGCGCGCGCTTTGCCTCCACGATGGCCATTTTGTTGGGCAGTGGTGTTCCGCTGCTTGATGCGCTACGCATTGCATCCGAGGTCTTGAACAATGAGCAGCTTCGTCGTAGCGCGCTGGCGGTCGCCGGGCGTGTACAAGAGGGTGCATCGTTCAGCAAAAGCTTGCAGCAGGCGGAAGTATTCCCTGCATTGCTGGTGCAAATGGCTGCCAACGGAGAAGCCAATGGCACACTGGCAACACAATTGGATTACGCCGCCGGATGGCAATCTCGCGAATTAGATGTACGTCTCGGCACCCTGATGGCATTGCTGGAACCGCTCACCATCGTGCTGATGGGCGGGTTGATTACCTTGATCATGCTGGCGGTGTTGCTGCCGGTTTTTGATATGAGTTCGCTGATTTAGATAAGCAGGGATTTGATGATGATGACAAAAAGCCGTGGGTTCAGTCTGATTGAAATACTGGTGGTGCTGGTAATCATGGGGCTGCTGGTCAGCATCATTGCGCCCAATGTGCTGGGCCGGGCCGATGAGGCGCGTGTACAGAAAGTGTTTGCTGATTTCAGCGCAATTGAAACGGCGCTCAGACTTTACCGACTCGACAATTATGCTTACCCCAGCAGCGAGCAAGGTTTGCGTGCGCTGCAAGAGCGACCAACACTGGCGCCGGTCCCCGCCAACTGGCGGCAAGGCGGCTACCTTGAATCCCTGCCGATAGATCCTTGGGGCAATCCCTATCTGTATCTGAGCCCCGGGCAGCAGGGCGACTACGACATTTTCAGTTTTGGTGCGGATGGTGTTCGTGGCGGTGACGGCCAGAACGCTGATCTTGGCAACTGGCAGGACAACACCCGGCAGGAATAAGCACTGATGAACCTATCTCGTAACCTACACCTGAGCCACGGTCTTACCCTGATTGAAATGCTGGTGGTGTTACTGATTATGGGTCTGCTGGTCAGTGTCACTGTGTTGTCGATGGGCTTGAGCGGCCGCAACGATACAGACGAGGCCGTCCGCACCGCTGAAGACCTGAGCCGTTTGTTTGAGCATGTTGCTCAGCAGGCATTGGTCAAGGGAGACGTGCTGGGCTGGAGTTTGAACAACAACGCAAACCAGCCTATGCAATGGTGGCGTTGGACATCAGACACGCTCGGCAATAACACAATCAATGTGGCATCAAATAACCTGGCCGGCGCATATTGGCAACGCCAGCCAGAGTCGTTTATGCCAAGGCTGGAGCTTCCAGCGCAATTGATGTTGCAGTTGGCGGATTTTCACACTCAAACCCCAGCGTCTGCCCCACAAAACCACCAGACTGACACCGGACCGGCGGTGGTGTTTTTGCCGGGCCGTGAATCGCTTGCTTTTGAACTGCGCGTGCTGGATGCGCAAACACAGCAGTCACTCGCGCGTATCTGGTCCACCGATCAGGGGCATATTGCCTGGAGTGCGCTGTGAACCGACAAATGCCAATCCGTCGATCTGTTTTACAGCAGGGCTTTACCCTCATCGAAGTGATGGTTGCGCTGCTGGTGTTAGGTATTGCACTGCCTGCGTTAATGTTTCAACTGGGGACGCAGCTTGATGGCACTCAGATGATCAATAATCGTACCCAAGCGGCCTGGGTTGCACAGGATCAGCTGGTGTTGCTGCAACTCAGACAAGCGGCCGGTGAAAACCTGTCTGCGGGTGAATGGCAGGGCGAGGTACTTAATGCGGGGCGTTTGTGGTATTGGAAGCGCAACGCCGAGCCAACACCGGCGCCGGGTTTATTGCGGCACACAATCAGGGTTGCTGATGAACTGACAGAGCTCTCAAGCGCGGACACCGCGCTTGTCAGTCTGGATGCCTACTTGATGACAGGTGCTTTCGGCATTCCGGGCACAGGCGGTGCTCCATGAGCATCACGGTAGCAGACGCACGTGGGTTTACACTCATCGAACTGCTGATTGCCATGAGCCTGACGGTGTTGATTGGTGCCATCAGTTACCAGTTTCTGGATGCGTCCATACGGGTGCAATCACAAGGTGATGCGGCGTTAAAGTCTTTAACGGCAATTGAGCAAACGTGGCAGCTCATTGCCACTGATATGCAAAATAGTATCGACAGACCGGTGGGTAAACCTGCCGTGGGGGCAGACCTGTTATCTGTGCTTGATACCGGCAGCACCGGGCAAGGTCGTCGTCCTTCCATGATGAGCGCACAATTTAATAATGTGTGGTTATCAGCGCTTGTGAACAGAGAAGGTGCGCTGTTGTGGTTTCCCCGTCACGGTTGGGTCAATCCGCTTGAGCAACAGCGCTCCGGAATTCAGCGAGTGGTATACCGACTGGACAATAATGGCAGTTTGTTCCGGGACTACTGGTCCGAGCGCAACCAACTTTTTTCGTCTGC
>DITX01000112.1:6302-6525 GCA_002422225.1 Gammaproteobacteria bacterium UBA6173 | reverse complement strand
TTGACGTGTTCATCCAGCCAACGTTTGCTGCTTTTGGAGCGGGCCATGTTCGAGTTCTGTCCTGGTTATGTGTAATGGTGTGCATGATGGTGCGGATGACTTTGGCAAGGCGAAAGCATACCATACCGCCTTCAGACAAAAACCTTTGCCGGAGACACCGGCCAGGATCTGCACACATGATTCGCATCACTGAACTGGCGTTGCCGCTGGACCATGCCCCCGA
>DITX01000112.1:4377-6142 GCA_002422225.1 Gammaproteobacteria bacterium UBA6173 | reverse complement strand
GAAGATCTCACGGAGCGGCCCGTGATCATCGGGTTTGGGCCCTGTGGATTGTTTGCGGCGCTCACACTGGCGCAGATGGGATTCAAGCCCATTGTGCTGGAGCGTGGACGCGAAGTCCGCCAGCGTACCAAAGACACCTGGGCGCTGTGGCGTAAGCATGTGCTGACGCCCGAATCCAATGTGCAGTTTGGTGAAGGCGGCGCTGGTTTGTTTTCCGATGGCAAACTGTACAGCCAGATCAAAGACCCCAAATTCTACGGTCGCAAAGTCATGCAAGAGTTTGTGCGCGCGGGCGCGCCAGACGAAATTCTGTATGTCAGCAAGCCGCACATTGGTACTTTCCGACTGACCGGCGTGGTGGCTGCCATGCGGGAAGAAATTCGTGCGCTGGGCGGCGAGGTTCGATTTGAAAGCAAGGTCAGCGACTTCATGATTCGTGATGGCCGCATTGAAGGCGTCACGCTGGCCAATGGCACACAACTGCAAAGTCGCTACGTGGTATTGGCGCTGGGACACAGCTCCCGCGATACCTTCCGTCAACTCCATGCACGGGGTGTGTTTATGGAGGCCAAGCCCTTTGCCTTGGGTTTTCGTATCGAACACCCGCAGTCATTGATTGATAAAGCCCGACTGGGCAAATACGCTGGACACCCAGCGTTGGGAGCGGCCGACTACAAGCTGGTGCATCACGCCAAAAATGGTCGTGCGGTTTATAGCTTCTGCATGTGTCCCGGCGGCACAGTGGTGGCGGCGACGTCCGAAACCGGGCGTGTGGTCACCAACGGCATGAGTCAGTATTCCCGCAACGAGCGTAATGCCAATGCCGGAATTGTGGTGGGCATCAGTCCCGAGCAGGATTTTCCGGGTGGTCCGTTGGCCGGTCTGGCGCTGCAGGAGACGCTGGAGTCCCATGCCTATGTACTGGGCGGCAGTGATTACTGCGCACCGGGCCAGTTGGTGGGTGATTTTATTCGCGCGCAAGCATCCAGCGAATTTGGCGATGTTGAGCCCTCGTATAAACCAGGCGTAAAACTGGGTGACCTGGCCACGGCGCTGCCCGCCTACGCCATTGACGCCATCCGTGAAGCGCTGCCAGTGTTTGGTCGGCAGATCCGTGGTTTTGACCGCGACGATGCGGTACTGACCGGCATTGAATCGCGCACGTCGTCGCCGCTGCGTATTACCCGCGACAATCAACACCTGCAAAGCCTGAACACGCGAGGTTTGTATCCTGCCGGCGAAGGTGCCGGTTATGCCGGTGGAATTTTGTCCGCTGGTGTGGATGGCATCAAAGTCGCTGAGGCGCTGGCAACCGCCATGCTGGCTGACCGAGTGGCAACGCCTGGCAAATTGCGAGATCAACACTGATGCAGCGTATGAAACTGGATGACGTCAAAAAGCTGCATCAAAAAAAGTACCGCGAGGAGTTTGGGTGTTTTCTGGCGGAGGGTGAACATCTGGTGCAGGAGCTGGAAAAAGCCGCCGCCGGTAACAAAGCCCTGCAGGCCAGCGAGTTGTATGTCACTGAACATTATGCCGATTGGGAGACTCAATTTCATAAGCACCGTGTCACTGAGCGCGCGATGCAACAATTGAGCGAGACCAAGTCGCCGCAGGGTATTGTGGCGCGCGTGCCAACAAGCGCCTTGCAGCAATTGCCGCGACAGCCGCGCGCTGTGTATTTATATGAGGCTCAGGATCCCGGCAACCTGGGGACTATTTTGCGCACACTGGGCTGGTTTGGTGGCTTTGAGTGCTTGCTGAG
>DITX01000112.1:0-4301 GCA_002422225.1 Gammaproteobacteria bacterium UBA6173 | reverse complement strand
CTTAACTCCGACAACTTTCGCAACACCGATTGCCTGATTTTTGGCAACGAGGCGCGCGGTATACCGGAGGATTTGTTGGCTAACAGTGCGGCCAGTACTTATTCAATACCGGGGTGTGGTCAGATTGATTCACTGAATTTGTCGGCAAGCGTCAACATGTGCATTTACGAACTTATGCGGGCGTGATGTCGATGCGTTTGATGGCGCCTTGATGATATTGGCTAACGCCATCGCGACCCGTTTTCTTGCTGTGATACATAGCGATATCGGCATGAGACATTAATGCGTCTGGATTGACATCTTCGGGCGTGCGCGTGGTCACTCCTAGGCTGGCCGTTAACTTGACTTGCCCGCCTGCGCCATTGTCATGCTCCATCGCGGCCAGCGCAGCATGAATACGCAAGGCCACGTCCAAAGCGGCAGACTCGGAAGTTTCGGGCAACAGAATCGAAAACTCTTCCCCGCCATGTCGGGCAACCAGGTCTTGTGGGCGCACTATGTGTTTGAGTGTATCGGCAATGCGAGCTAGCACCTGATCGCCAACCTGGTGTCCATAGTTGTCATTGATGGTTTTAAAGTGATCAAAATCCAGCACAATTAACGACAATGGCCTGTCATATCGCGTGCTGCGCGACCATTCTTTGTTGAGGGTCTCAAACAAATGTCTGCGATTGGCAATCCCGGTCAGTTCATCAGTTTGGGCAAGCTCTGCCAATCGCTTGTTGAGTGATTGCAAGGCGACCTGGGTACGGATCAGGCGCTCTTGGGTGTCGCGTTCTGCGGTCACGTCACGGATCAGCACAACCTGACCCAGCACCTGTTCGTTACTCGCTCTGACCTGAGTGGTGCGAAGATCCAGCCAGCGCCCGTCAATGGTGTGTATGTCCTGCGCAATCTCGCGGCGCAAATCAATATCATCTGGCAAAAAATCACTGAGCTGATTGCCGATTTCGAGGGCCTTAGCGCCCAGAATCCGCTCCGCAGCAGGATTGCTGTCTGCAATTTTCCCGAGCTCATCAATCACGATGACGCCGTCGCTGATACTGTCCAAGGTGCTGCGTCGGGCAACTGGGACAACCATAAACAGGTTTTTGCGGATAGCGAAGGCATACAGCAGTATGCCGATCGCAAAACCTGATGGGGTTGGGTCGATGGGTATCCATTGCTGGCCCATGATAAACGGCAGATTCACAAAAATGACAGTCAGGGGCGCTAATATCGTGATCAGCAGTTGTGTGCGGTATTGCGGAGAAATGCCGATTTTAAACGCCATGATCAGGGTGCCAATGAGCACTAGGCAGTAGGCATAAAGTGCATGTACCTCAAACCAGCGGCCGTAGACGATATTGAGTCGAATGTCGTTAGGGACAATCTCAAACGACTGCCAGATCAGCCCATGGAAGTCATTGCTGAATGCCAGCAACAGGGTTATCAAAGGTACGATCCAGAATGCCAGGTGCCAGCGCATGACAAAATCGTAATAACCGGAGAAGCTCAGCGCGGTGAAGATCCAGAACACCGGCGTAGCGCTGACGGCGATATACTGCAGCTTGGCAAAAAAGTAGCGGTACTCCTGATTGATCCACAACATGCTGCCCCATTGTGTGAAGCACCACCAGGCCGTCAGGACGGACAGCAGACTCATAAAATAACCCGCTGGCGGGCGCATGCCGCGCGAAGCATAACGTGCCACAAACAGGCTAAGCAGCATTCCCAGTAGTGACGGTACAATCCATATAGTCATTGTGGCGACCAAAGAGTCATTCAGGACGTCGGTTTCCAAAAACACATCAGCTTGGTTTGCAAGCTAAACAGCCTGATGGCAGTCGTCAAGTTGTTTGATTAAACTGCAATGCAGCGAGCCTGGCATATAAGTCATTTTCCACCAGCAAATCGTCGTGGCGGCCCTGTGCAACCAGCTTGCCCTGCTGCATCACGGCAATACGATCTACGTTGCGCACTGTTGCCAGCCGATGCGCAATAATAATGGTCGTGCGGCCAGGCATCAGTTTTTCGATAGCCATTTGTACTTTACGTTCGCTTTCAGCGTCTAGGGCGCTGGTCGCCTCGTCTAACAACAAAATACGTGGATTTTTCAGAATGGCGCGTGCAATTGCCAGTCGTTGTTTTTGCCCACCCGACAAGCGGATGCCTGATTCTCCCAGATGACTGTGCCAGTTTTGTGACAGATTCACGATAAATTCGCTGGCATACGCGGCTTCGGCGGCCGCCATCACCTCGTCATCACTGGCATCCGGGCGGCCGTAACGGATGTTTTCCATGACCGTGCCGGTGAATAAAGCCGGTTGCTGGCTCACTAGTGCAATCTGCTGGCGCAACACCAATGGGTCCAATTGGCGGATATCAATACCATCGAGCAGTACTTGTCCAAACTGGGGGTCATAAAAGCGCAGCAGTAACTCAAACACGGTTGATTTTCCTGCGCCGGATGGGCCAACCAACGCCAGGCTGGTACCCGCCGGAATCTCAAGATCAAGGCCATCAAGCGCGGCTTGTGCTGGTCGGCTGGGATAATTGAAGTGCACATTGTGCAGACTTAAAGTGCCTTGGACCGGCATCACCAAAGTTTGCGGGTCTACTGGCACCTGGATGCGCGTTTGTGCCTGCAACAGCTCCATCAAGCGTTCGGTGGCACCGGCCGCGCGTTGCAAATCGCCGATCACCTGGCTGATGGCGCCTACTGCCGACGCCACCATGACCGCATACACCACAAATGCCGTTAACTCGCCGGCACTCATGCGACCGCTGATCACATCCTGTCCGCCGACCCATATCATCACTGCCAGGGCCGCAAACACCAGCGTAATCACCAGCGCAATCATCAAGGATCGCGAGCGGATCTGCGCCAGTGCGATGGTAAAAGCAGACTCGACGTGGCTGGAAAACAGGCGTTCGTCTTCGGCTTGATGATTGTAGGCTTGCACCGTTTTGATTTGATGCAGACTTTCGCCGACATAAGCGCCGACGTTGGCAATCTGATCCTGGGTCTTGCGTGATTGTTTACGCACCCGGCGGCCAAAAATCACAATCGGCCCAATGACCAGTGGAATACACACAAGCACAACGCTGGTCAGCCGTGGGTTGGTGATAAACAAAAACACCACGCCACCGACTAATAAAAGAAAGTTGCGCAGCGCGATTGAGGCTGACGATCCAATGACAGTCTGTATCAGGGTTGTGTCGGTTGTGATGCGCGACTGGATTTCTCCACTGATATTTTCTTCAAAATACGAGGGATGCATCTGCAACAAATGGTTGAATACTGCCTTGCGGATGTCTGCCGTGACCCGCTCCCCTAGCCACGATACCCAGTAAAAACGCGCAAAGGTGCCGAATGCCTGCAAGATGGACACCAACAGGAAGGCCAGCACTGCCTGCCCCAGCGTTTGTGCTGAACCGGCAACAAAGCCGGCATCCACAATGATGCGCGCATATTGCACAAGCCCGAGGGTAATGGCTGCCGTAAAAATTAATGCGGCGGTCGCCACCATCAATTGGCGAGTATAAGGACGTATAAAGGGCACCACCTGCACAAGCGTCTGCCAGGGGGTGGGCGTGATGACCGTCGGTGATGATGCTGCCGAGGCTAAAGATTGTTGGATTGACTCAGACATGACCGCAGTCTGTCACGCTTGCGCGCTGTACAACAAGTGCCGAAAGTCGTGGCAGCGCACTTTGCGCGACAGGATGTTTTTACTGAGTTGTGTTTTTATATTGAGTTAACGGGCGGGGCTGCCTTATCCTGCCGACTGTTGATCCGTTAATTTTTAACCACTGCAGTTTTTCTCAACGCTTATGCGGGGAATCCTCATGAAAATTTTTAGAAATCTGGGCCTTGCTGCCTTGATGCTTGCCAGTTTTTCCGTGTCAGCGCAAGACATGCCTGACACCATCACCGTAGCCAGTTCTGCATTTGAGCACCATGGCACTGTGCCGCTGCCCTATACCGCGTATGGTGATAATAAAGCGCCACAGATCACCTGGAGCAATTTGCCCGAAGGTACCGTGCAGCTGGCGCTGGTAATGGATGATCCTATTGTGCCGATGCCACAACCGTTTGTGCATTGGGTGGCCTACAACATTCCAGCAGACGCTGCCGAGTTGCCTGAAGGTCTGACCAAAGAAGCCAGCGTGACCGGTATTGCTGGCCTCGAAGGGATGATCAATGGCGTCAATGGCATTCGCCAGATGGGTTATTTTGGACCTCGCCCACCAGTGGATGGCAAGCTCCATGCCTATCATTTCCGCATTTATGCGCTGGATACTGCCTTAAATCTGGA
>DITX01000138.1:10158-16877 GCA_002422225.1 Gammaproteobacteria bacterium UBA6173 | reverse complement strand
AGAACGTTTATCCCCGTAGATAAAATCGAGACCATGGGCGTTGAGTTTATCGCCAATATAGACGACGTGTTGATTGATAATCTGGATGTGCGGTTTAACCTAGTCAACACCGATTCAGAAATTGTCAGAAACCGCCCAGACCCGTCTATTGAGGGCAATGTGTACCCACGTATGCCCGAGTGGCGCGGCAACCTGCTGCTGACTTATCATCTGAGCAGCAACTGGAATGCCGGCCTTAACTATCAGTACGCCAGTGACAGTTTCGGGCGTACGGACAACCTCGACCGTGAAAATAACGTGTTTGGCGCGCAAGATGGTTTCAGCCGGGTCGGTCTGAAGACGGACTATAATTTTGCCAACGGCTTGAAGCTGGGCCTGGGTATCGACAATCTCACTGACGAAGTCGCTTACGTGGCCCATCCATGGCCGGGGAGAACCTTGTTTGCTAACGTTTCATTTGATTTCTGATTGTCTGCGCCCGTTGCACGGCCGACACTTGCCGGATTGTATAAAAACAGTCCGGCGTTTTTTATTAGCCACACCACTGGCACTGACAGCGTTGCTGCCGGCTTTGTTAACGCCTTCTCTGGCGCAAGCACAGAGCTGCGAAGCTGTACGCGCAGCGCAGGGCGCAGAGACCATCAGCGTTCATTGTGGCGGGGCACCGAGCGCAACGTTTGACCACAACAATCAACTTTGGGTCGCGTTTGTTGCCGACAAGCATGTATACGTGTCGCGCTCACAGGATCAGGGGAATACCTTCTCTGATCCTGTACAAGTCAATGCCGTGGCTGAAGATGCCGAATTTAATGGCGAAAACCGACCAAAAATTATTGTCGCTGACAATGGCACTGTGCTGCTGTCCTGGACCACCAAAACCTCCAATCGCTTTACCGGTGAAATTCGTTTCTCGCGTTCTACTGATGGTGGCCGCAGTTTTGAACCCCCACGCACAGTGAACGACGATGGTCTGGCAATAGGTCATCGTTTTGACAGCTTGTTCCTGACAGACACCGGAAAGCTGTATGTCATCTGGATAGACAAGCGCGACTTGGAAGCGAGTCTTGCGCGCAGCGAAGACTACCCCGGTGCCGCAATTTATTACACGGTGTCCGATAATCTGGGCGCCAGTTTTAGGCCAAACGTGCGGGTATCACACAATAGCTGCGAGTGCTGCCGAATTGCCGTGGCGCCGCATGGTGACAACAACATAGCCATTTTGTGGCGGCAGATTTTTGGTGATCAGATCCGGGATCATGCCATTGCGGTATTAAGCCCTGACGGCATGGTCAGTGACCTGTCGCGCGCCACCGTGGATGACTGGCAGATTGATGCCTGCCCGCATCACGGACCGACCATGGTCCCTGCCAGCAGCGATGGCCAATACCACATGAGCTGGTTCAGTGCCGGTACCATCCACAGCGGCATTCACTATGCGCGGTATGATCTGGCCTCGGCGGCGCCAGCTGACATTATCAAAGTTGACGGGACTCCCGGGGCGGGCCATCCCTCACTGGCTACGTTTGATGGCACTCTGTATCTGGTGTGGAAAGGCTTTGATGGCATGTCCACCCCGGTGCAGTTGATGCGTTCTCACGATGAAGGTCACAGTTGGTCTGCACCTCAAACTGTCATCACCACTGATCAGGCCAGCGATCACCCACTACTGATCACGTCCTCTGAAGGCGTGTTCCTGAGCTGGTCGAGTCAACAACATGGTTATGTGTTCAAGGAGTTAAGCAATGATTAACAAACGACTTGGTCATGCGCTGCTGTCAGCAGTGCTTATATTGGGTGTTGCTGATATCGCTCTGGCTGACAATGCGTCTGCCGACAAGATTCAAGATTTTGGACCGCAGACCTTTGCACAACTCAAAACACAGTTTGCTGGAAAAGCGTTTGTGGTCAGCCTGTGGTCCGTGGATTGCGCGCCCTGCCGGGTGGAACTGGACATGCTCGGGCAAATGAAAAAGGCAGCCCCTGACTTTCCATTGGTGGTGATCTCGACTGACTCCATTGAAAAACGCGAAGACGCTGCTGATATTCTGGACGAGTATCAACTGGCAGATGAAATCACGTGGATGTTTGCAGACAGCTTTGTAGAACGCCTGCGTTTCAGCATTGATCCGGGCTGGTATGGCGAATTGCCGCGCAGCTATTTTTATGACGCCGAACACAATATGATGTCGCACAGCGGCATACTAACAATAGAAAAATTCAAAGAGCTGTTCCCCTACTGACCCAGAGAGTGCGATTGCTGTTCAAAGAGTTTCTTTTTTGCCGCTGACCGGGAAGCAAGCCGTCAGGGAAGCAGGTAACTCTTGATTGCCTTTTTGATTCGCAGAACCTTGCCTGACCCCATCCGTGGTCTGAATGAAAACAAACAGGTGCCCGAGGCACTGGTGCCATTTAAGGATGTGTTGGGATTGCTGTGGAGCAGGCAGTCATTCCGGCATATGGCGCTGGCAGCGGGACTCAATGCCTTCGCAGCCTATGGCACGCTGAACTGGCTGGCGTCATTTTTTTATTCGCAGTCACGGCATGACCACCGGCGAACTGGGCACTTGGCTGGCCATGTCGACCGGGCTTTTTGGTGCAATTGGAGTGTTTGTAGGCGGCATCAGCGATATTGTTCCTGATCCTGAACATTATTGGCCTGGGCCTTGGCCCTTGGTCAGTAGGCATGTTGAGTGACTATCTGCAACCGACAATGGGCACCGAGTCACTGCGTTATGCTCTGATAGCACTGCTGCCAACGGTATTGTTCCGGTCATCCTGCCATTTCTTTCTGGCATCCAAGCATCTGCGCAATGATCTGGCCGCGGCGCCGGATTGATGGCTGGTTTTTGTTCCGGAAGTAGCGGCAACCGATGCTATTAAAAATAGGGGTCGGAGGGCATTTGCCATCGGTCCCCTATTTCACTTGTTTTCGCCGCTGTTTATGCGGAGATTACGCGGCGCAATCTCCGCAAACGCAGTTAGTCTATTCGCCACCCACTATTGCTGCTTTTCTACCAGATTCAGAACCACATAACGGTGCCAAAAATACAAACCGCCCATGGCTAGGCCCCAATAACCATGATCTGATGTTGTCAGCAAGAGAACACCAGTTATCAACGCTGCAAAGGCAGTTCGTATTAAATCCAATTTTGGATTGCGGGTCTTTGCTGACCTCAGCTCCCAGTTCAGCAGTTTTTGAAGCAAAGTTTCCATGGTAATAACCCCAAGTAGACCAAACATGCCGCCCACCTGAGACGGGGTGGACGGCAATCAGATACGAAATTGAGTTGCAGAATCAGTTGTCAAAAATATATTCGTGGCAGGCTCCTAACCAGCTGAAAACCGCCCCGTAAATCATTACTGGACCAAAAAACGGCGACAGCCCAAGATTGACACTTGCTATGAAACACCCGACATCCATTGTTTCGTAGCTTGCACCACCACTCACCAAGTTCACCTCACTACGATTTAACTCTCTCATTTTTCAAACCTCCTTGTTTAAGAAAATAGTCCTTGCTTTTGAGTTATAGACAATTGACAGTGGAATCACACTATTTTTTAGTAATTAAAAGATCCTAGTGTCATGTGATGCTTGACTGGCATCTTTTTCGACTCCTACTGCCAACTCTGCACCAGCTCATCATAGTCAACCGTGATGGGAGTAGGCTTTTCATTGGCGAGCGGTGGTTTGGGTGCACCCGGCTGATCAAACCAGTATTGCCGGCTTTGCGGTGCATTCAGACGCGGTCCACACTCGCCCAATACATCGGCGCGCTCTAGTCGCTCCATCAGACGATCCTGGGCTACCGCCAGCGCGGTCATCGCTTCCTGCGGCGTTTTGGCACCGGATGCTGCATCACCAATGCTCTGCCACCACAACTGCGCCAACCGCGGATAGTCCGGCACATTGGTGCCGGTCGGCGGATATCCGGGCAATGATGATGAAGGCCGCACCATGCAGGCTTCGCTGAATCAGGATCAGTTGCGCCATGACATGCATACCTATCCCGGCACTGTACACGGCTTTCACAATGACTCAACGCCCCGATTCAACAAAGAGGCAGCGGATCTGGCCTGGCAACGCACCATCGCGTTTTTTAATACCCATCTGCGTTGACCGGGTGAAAATCAACTCGGGGCGTCGACTTTGTCAGTCAGATTGTCTGGAATTGTGATTCCACACGTGATACTTGTTGTTTTTCGGGTGATAATCACGACATCACCTGAAATCAACAAGGAGTCATCAGGATGTCGATCATCATCAGTGTGCCCAAAGAAACCCGCGCAGGAGAACAGCGGGTGGCTTTGGTTCCCGATATTGTAAAAAAAATGAGTGCCATGGGCGCGTCAGTACGCGTTGAATCCGGGGCGGGTGAACTCGCCGGTTATGCCGATGCCGATTACGAGGCCGCATCAGCCACTATCGTTGCGGAGGCCAGCGCCCTGTATCACGGCGCTAACATCGTGCTGACGGTCAATGCTCCGGACAGCGGTCAAATTTCGCACCTGGACAATAACTCGATTCTGATCGGGTACCTGAACCCCTGGTCAGAAACTTACCGATTCCACACGCTTCAGGAAAAACACATCTCAGCCTTTTCCATGGAAATGGTGCCGCGTATTTCGCGCGCCCAAGCCATGGATGCACTGTCATCACAGGCATCGATTGCGGGTTACAAGGCAGTTCTGATGGCGGCATCATTATCCGGAAAATTCTTTCCGATGCTGACCACCGCCGCCGGTACGGTACGTCCCTCCAAGGTGCTGATTATCGGCGCAGGTGTCGCAGGTTTGCAGGCGATTGCAACAGCGCGTCGTCTGGGCGCTATTGTTGAAGGTTACGACGTGCGTGCCGCCGTTAAAGAACAGGTTGAATCACTAGGCGCCAAATTTGTCGATATCGACATTAAAGCGGAAGGCAGTGGCGGCTATGCCCGCGAACTGACCGCAGAAGAAAAACAACTTCAGCAGGATATTCTGGCCCGGCATATCGCAGCCGCCGATGTTGTGATTTGTACGGCTGCAATTCCCGGCCGTCCGTCACCCCGCATCATTACAACAGCCATGGTGGAAGCCATGAAGGGCGGTTCGGTGATTGTGGATNNCCCAACCACGCCAGTGAGCTGTACTCAAAAAATCTGCTGAACATGTTGGGGCTGATCATCAAAGACGGCGCCATTCATATTGATCTGGAGGATCAGATTCTGAAAGACAGCCTGATCACCCATGCAGGGGAAATTGTTAACGCAGCGGTACGCGATCGCCTGCAGAACGCTGGCGTGTAAGCACCATTCGAGACAGAGGATAACAACATGATCGAAGGATTAGCGGCTCTTTACATATTTTTGCTGGCCGGGTTTACCGGTTTTGAAATCATCAGCCGGGTACCGGTGATTCTCCACACACCGCTGATGTCGGGCTCCAACTTTGTGCACGGCATTGTGCTGGTGGGTGCCATGATTGCACTGGGTATCGCAGAAACCACCTCGCAGCAGGTGATTGGATTTATTGCGGTGCTGCTCGCGGCGGGTAACGCGGTGGGTGGTTATGTGGTCACAGAGCGCATGCTAGAGATGTTTAAAACCACGGGCAAGCAAGACAAAAAAGGAGCTCATAAGTAAATGGAAATTATTATTCAAATCAGTTACCTGCTGGCCGCGGTGCTGTTTATTCTTGGCCTCAAGCAGATGAGCTCACCAGTTACTGCCCGGCGCGGTATCCACTGGGCTGGCGCCGGTATGGTGGTCGCCACCTTGGTGACTTTTGCAGCGGAAGAAATTACCGGCAACGAACAGGCCGCGACCAATGTGATGCTGATCATCATCGCCATTGCTCTGGGTGGCGGTTACGCCTGGTACACCGGCAAACGCGTGGCGATGACCGACATGCCACAAATGATTGCCATGTATAACGGCATGGGAGGTGGTGCAGCGGCCGCCATTGCCGCGGTTGAATTGCTGAAGGCGCAGGCTGCGGTTCAATCCGGTTATGCCAGCAGCGTCCATGACTATCTGGGTGCCGATGTAGCGGTACTGGCTATCCTCGGCGCCATTATTGGCACGATCGCGTTCAGCGGCAGCATCATTGCCTGGGCCAAACTGGACGGACGACTGAACAGCAGCAAGCTGCTGCCACAGCAACAGCTGATCAATCTGGTACTGGCGGTGGTGCTGGTCATTCTCGCCATTAATGTGTACCTGAGCGGCTCGCTCAATCTGATCATTGCATTTTTTGTGCTGGCGCTGGTGCTGGGCGTGTTTATCACGGTGCCGGTTGGCGGCGCTGACATGCCGGTGATCATCTCCCTGTTTAACGCACTGACCGGACTGGCCGTGGGTTTTGAGGGTTATGTGCTGGGCAATGCTGCCATGATTATCGCAGGCACCGTGGTCGGATCAGCCGGTACGTTGCTGACGCATCTGATGGCCAAGGCCATGAACCGCTCAGTATCCAATGTATTCTTCAGTGGTTTTGGTACTGGCCCGGCAGCTGTCGCGGCTGCGGATGTCGATGGCACACAGAAAGAAGTGCAACCTCAGGACGCTGGCATCATGATGGCCTATGCCAGCCAGGTCATTATCATCCCGGGTTACGGCATGGCGGTGGCACAGGCTCAACACAAAATCTGGGAACTGACACAGTTACTCACCGAGAAAGGTGTCAAAGTGAAGTTTGCGATTCACCCGGTTGCCGGTCGTATGCCGGGCCACATGAACGTG
>DITX01000138.1:1425-10127 GCA_002422225.1 Gammaproteobacteria bacterium UBA6173 | reverse complement strand
AACGACGTGGTCAACCCGGCCGCCAAAAAAGACCCCGCCAGCCCGCTGTACGGCATGCCGACTTTGAATGCAGAAGCATCACAAAACGTGATTGTGATCAAACGCGGACGCGGCACAGGATTCTCCGGGGTGGAAAACTCGTTATTTGTGGCTGACAACACGCGCATGTTGTTTGGTGATGGCCAAAAGGTAGCCAACGAACTGATTCAGGCGGTGAAGGAGTTGTAATCGCAGCAGAACCTCAGCATCAAGGCTGTCCGACATTCAATCTCAACATGAGTGTCCCGGGTTGAATGGGCGAGGACCGGAAACCGTAATGCTCGTAGAATGACTGGGCACGCTCGTGCAGGGCGTGTACCAATAAAGCACGAGCACCGGCATGCTGAGAGACTGTCATGGCACGCTTCACGGCATCCTGAAGCAGAGCTGCCCCTAGCTTGAGTCCTTGTGCTCGCTGATCAACTGCAAGTCGTGCCAACACAACCACTGGGATTGGATCGGGCATATTTCTGCGAACGGAACTGATCGCCAATTGATGGGCTACAGCTCCTGCGGCCAGTGCGTAATAACCATAAACGCAGTTATTCTGGTCGCTCACCACAAATGTTCGGCTGGCTCCACTGCTCTGATTGTTCAATGCCCGCCGAACCAACCAATCATCAAGAACAGGCTCGCCGCAATTAAAGCTTCGCACATCATGGCTGATGGTCAACGCCTGGGGAGCACACAACTGCACACTCATGCCTTATCTACATCCCAAGGGGTCTTTACCGCCAAAAGGCGCTGTAGTCCCGGATTCTCACTTAGGGGCGCATCGAGCATCGCCGTAAACTGACTGAATTTATCGGCATCCAGATTAAAAAACACCTGATCCAGTATTACTGCCTGCGCCTTATTGCAGGCGGCTTCGAGCATGAAGTCTGAGCGATTTTTGCCTAACAACGAGGCTGCTTTATCAATGAGTTCTCGTTGCTCGGGCAAAGCGCGTAGATTAATCGCAGCGTCGCGCATAACACACTCCCGTTAGTGCATACACAATAGATGTACAAAGCCTAATTGCACGTGTAGCTATTGTCAACACAAAACAGAGATGCCATGCGAGGGCTTATGCCGTGTGACGCCCGGACAACAATGCCGCATTCCCACCCGCTGCTGCGGTATTGATCGACAGTGTCTGTTCAGTGGCAAAACGATATATCTGAAGCGCATCACACGCCTCAACCGCAGCAAGCACCGGCAGGATTGCGCCGGGTCGGTGTGCCACTTGCTGTTGCACAACACGCGCCAGCGCACTATCAACGCGTGTAAACACAACGCCGGCCACTGGCGGCAAACTGACAATGCTGTGGTCGGCGCCCTCCAGTAGCTGCAATGCTGCTGCCGGCACACCAGCCTGTAACATGGCTGCTATCAATGTTTGCGCAACAGGTAGACTGCTGCGATCAGGCACCACCGCCACTGCATTGCCCGCCAACAATGCTGCGCTTGCTGCAGCGGCCAGCACAGGCGCTGTTGCGCCGGCGCCTAACACCACAAATACCCCACGGCCACGGGTACGCAACTCATTGCTCTCACCCGTTGGCCCGGGCAAGGTGTGTGGCGCAAAGTCGACCAGTGCCTGAGCGACCATCCGTTCAAGGATTTGAGAACAGTCTGACGGCAATGCCTTTGCCACAACCGAAATCAAGCTGGCTCGTAGTTCCAATGCTAACGCACTCCACTGCGTAAAACCCTGCTGCAAGCAAGCCAGACGCGCCTGCACATCTGTGTCCACAACAACATTTGAAGAGACTGCCAGTACACTTTTTATAGTGTCATCTTCCATCGTTACAGCGACATCATCCGCAACAGATAGCTCAGCATCAGATTGTGGCACAGCCACAAACCGGCGCAAATAAAACGGCCCGCCGGCTTTGGGACCGGTGCCAGACAAACCCTCGCCTCCAAATGGCTGCACACCTACCACAGCACCAATCATGTTGCGATTGACATACACATTGCCCACACGTGCCGCTGCCGCGAGCTGCAACGCACGACTGTCTATGCGGGTGTGGATGCCCATGGTCAGTCCATATCCCAAGGCATTGATCTGTGCCACCACTGAATCTGGCTCGCCTTGCCAGCGCATCACATGTAATACCGGACCAAAAATTTCGGCGCCAAGGTCACCGATCTGCCCTATCTCAAAAGCTACCGGTGCGATGATGCGATCTTCAGCGCGAGTCTCGGACTTCCCAGAAGACAGCTCCGTGCGCGGCACCTCATAAATCAAGCGTGCTTCGCGCTTTAATCGACTGATGTGGTCATTGATATTGTTGAATGCTTCGTCATCTATCAACGGGCCAACATCTGTAGCCAGATCGGTGGGATCACCCAACTGCAAGGATTGCATGGCACCGGCCAGCATCTCAATCACGCTATCGGCGATACTGTCATGCAAACACAACAAGCGCAGCGCAGAACAGCGTTGTCCGGCAGAGCGGAATGCACTGTGCACCACTGCATCTACCACCTGTTCTGGCAATGCCGTGGAATCCACCAGCATGGCATTTATACCACCGGTTTCTGCAATTAATGGCAGCAATGGTCCGGGCTTTGACGCCAACACCCGGTGAATAATCTGCGCCACCTGTGTCGACCCGGTAAAACACACGCCCGCGCAGTGGCCGTGCGCGACCAATGCTGCACCAACGCGTTCCCCAGCGCCATGCAACATGATGAGCGCATGGAATGGCACTCCGGCCTGATACAGCAATTCCACCATGCGCGCAGCAATAAACGGGGTTTGTTCTGCGGGTTTGGCCGCGACGGTGTTACCGGTTACCAAGGCCGCGGCAATCTGCCCGGTAAAAATAGCCAACGGAAAGTTCCAGGGACTGATACAAACAAAGACACCGCGCCCCTCTTGTTTAGAATCCCCTCGCTGGCAATCCTGTTGTGGGTAACCCGCCTGCAATGTCTCGGATTCATCGGCGTAATAACGCAAAAAATCGACTGCTTCGCGTACTTCAGCGACCGCATCGCCGGCGGTTTTAAAGGCTTCTTTGATCAACAGTGCACAGAACTCTGGCAGACGCGATTCCAACACATCCGCCGCGCGGCGCAGAATGGTCGCACGTTCATGTGGCGCCTTGCTGTTCCAGACCGGAAAATTCTCTGACAGCAGTGTCATGGACTCTTGGATATCGTCCGCGGTTGACTCGGCCACTCTGGGTATGTGGGCAGCGTTGAGCGCCTGAAGAATTGTTGCGCGCTGCGGGTAGTCCGCCAGATCAAGGCCGATTGAATTCAGACGTCCATTCAACGGCAAGCCACTAAATTGGTCGCGAAACAGATCACGCGGCAAGGGCAGCGCTATCTTCTCTGACAGCTGTGTCAATGGTGATGCCAGCAACTCAGGCGGTGCTACTGAAGGATCTGCCAACTGATGCACAAATGATGAATTGGCGCCATTTTCCAACAACCTGCGCACAAGATACGCCAGCAGGTCCTTGTGCTCACCAACTGGCGCATACACACGGCAGGCAATTGTGGGATCTTTAAGCACCTCGCGGTATACGCCCTCGCCCATGCCGTGTAACCGCTGCAACTCGAAGGCCGCGCCTGCTTTTTTTGCCAGGGTCACTATCGCCGCAATTGTGCCGGCATTGTGACTGGCAAATTGTGGATAAATAACATCAGCATGATCGAAAAGCGCCTTCGCACACGCAAGGTAAGACGCATCAGTATGTGGTTTGTGTGTGAATACCGGGTAAGCCGGCAAACCCATTTCCTGCGCCCGTTTGATCTCGCCATCCCAGTACGCACCTTTGACCAGTCGCACCATAAAGCGCAATTGGTGCCGCCGGGCAATGTCAGCGACGACATGGATCAGCTCCAGCGCGCGCGTCTGATAGGCCTGTACCGCCAGCCCAAAACCTTGCCAGTACGGAAACTGCAAAGCAATACGCTGCACCAGCGCCTCAAATACCTCCAGTGACAATTCGAGGCGTTCCACTTCTTCCGCGTCCATGGTGAGGTTGATGTTGGCGGCCGCCGCCTGTTCAATCAATTGCCAAACGCGTGGCAACAACACCGTGAATACACGCTCACGCTGCAAAATCTCATAGCGGGAAAACAAAGCGCTGAGTTTGATGGAGATGCCATCACAGGCAGCAGGTGATGCAGCAGATCCTGCTGTCGGCGAGCTAGCAATCGCAGCGATTGCATGCAAATAGGCCGCGTGATAACGGCGGGCGTCTGCGTCGGTGCGAGCACCTTCTCCCAGCATGTCATACGAAAAACGCAAACGAGCCTGGCGGCGACGCGCACGACTGGCCTCTTCCATTGCTTCTTGAATAGTGCGACCCAGAACAAATTGCCGGCCCAGTAACTGTATTGCCCGCACTGTTGCCGCGACCACGGTTTCTGCGCCCAGACGCGTCAACACGCCACCGGAACCTTCTGCATCTGGCAGGAATTTTTTGGACAAAGCAATGGCCGAGGCAGACAAACTCGCAAACAGGCTGTGCTGCTGTTGTGTGTCGCCGGCATGTTCATGGGAATTGCCATCAAACCTGGCCCGACCGAGCTGATCAGCGGTCAGCGCAATAGCACTGGGGATATCAGGCACACGCAGCAAGGCTTCCGCCAGACGCATCAGCGCCAGCCCTTCATAACTGGTAATGGGGAATTCGCGCAGCAAAGATTCCATGGCCCAGAACGGTGCCGGGTTGGCGCGCACTTGCTCCACCCAAGGTCTGGCCAGTGACATCACCGATGACCAATCCAGCACTTCATCGGGCACGTTCGCAGCCAGCGCCCGCACTACTGCCAACTCCGGGCGGTAAGGGCTCGGTAGTCGGGGCTGTTCAGGTGGCAGCGCAAACGCGCCCATGGCTCGCCCTCACATCAGTGAATGCTGCGTTTAATCCAGCGGCAGCTGAATGTTAAAACTGGTACCGAGCTGCTCATCCGACGTCACTGACATGTGGCCACGGTGATGTTCGGTAATAATAAAATACGGATACGACAAACGATGCTCGACCGGGAACGACGTCTGGTTTGTAGAGATCGCAAAAAATGGTTCAAAAATATCCAACTGCTCGTCGGCATTCAGACACTTGCCTCGATGCCCCACCTTGATCCACAGCGAGTCCATGAACTCACCCACCTCAACACTGATCCTCGGTTTGCTGTCCGACAATTCCCCCCCATCCTGCAGCGCATAAAAAGCACTGCGCAGCAGTCGGGTAAAGACCTGCTCCAACTCTGATGGGAAACAGGAAATCTGCGGCAAAGATGCCGCATAACTGCGACGGATCTCGATATCACGGAACGCGAGCCCATCGGAGTTGGTAAACAGGTCTTTGGCCAGCTCAATACTGCGATCCATGACAGCGGAGACATCGGCGCTCTGGCGGGTGTTGTGGTGGCTGCCCGCCAGCTCCAACAGATTCTGGGCAATGGCATTGGACTGCTGGGCACTTTGCCGCACCGTCTCGACTTCTTTAAGAAGAAAGTCGGTGACCGGGCCGAGCTCAGCTGCTTCAATCTGCTGGCGCGCCGCAGAGACACGTTTAAAGATGGTGTTGATCGGCAAACTGATGTCATAAGCCATGGCGGAGGCCAGTTCGCCTAACGCAGACAGTTTGTCACGCTCGGCCACTTTATTCTCGGCGTTGACCTGTTTGGTGATGTCGGAAATCAGAATCACAATACCCGTATCGTCATCGTGTTTCAGCCGATACAAGGTGATGTCAAAACTGTATTGACCGCGCTGGGTGTGCTTCACCTTCAAAGTCTGGCCGCTGTCCAGCACACTGCGCACCTGCTCTTCGGTGAGCGTGATCGCCGGATGCGCTGCCCACAGGTTCATGCCGGCCACATCCGTAAACGGACGCCCGGTGGTATCTTCCGCCACCTTGTTCCACTGTGTCACCTGTAATGCTTGATTCAGCCCGATGAGCATCACTGGCATGGAATTGACGATGCTGCCGATATACGCCTCGCGTTTGCGCAGTTGATCTGCCGTTTCGCGCAGGTTTGCGGTGCGCTCGGCAACGCGATCTTCCAGGGTGGCTTTGATTTCAGTCAGGGCGCGATTCGAACGCATGGCACGGCGGTGCGCGCGCACCAGAAAAACCAACACAAACAGGAGCATTAATATCAATAAACTGGCGCTGGTGTTGGCGATGTATTGCCAATTGGTACTGCCATCTTGCTCGCGGAATACTGCAAAAATATCAGCGTGAGCACGTAGACTCAGGCTGGCAAGCACGATCAGGGTCAACAGTTGTTTCATGCACTCGGTCTCGCAATCTTTCTTGAAAATGAATAATAGGAGTGATTTTACCGGATTAGCAACACTCTTGGCGCGCAGATACGATTCAATCTATAGTCTGCCCATCACCTTTCACCACGTCGCTGACTACGGGGAACCCGTCCATGTTCTGCATCTCACTGTTGTTGCAGGCTTATAAAACTCTGTCGATGTCGGCGGCGTCGTGACGCTCACGCAACTGTTTGTCCGGATTCCCCCAGGTACAATTCACGATGCGCCCACGCCTGACCGCTGGCCGGGCGCCTATCTCTTTGGCCCAGCGCATCAGGTGTGTGTAAGTGTGCGCCTCCAGAAACTCAGCAGCGTTGTAAACTTTGTTCAGAATCAGCGCACCATACCAAGGCCAGATCGCAATATCAGCAATGCTGTATTCATCACCGGCAATAAAGCGATTGTTTTGTAATTGGCGGTCAAGCACATCAAGTTGACGTTTGACTTCCATGGTGAAGCGGTCAATCGGGTACTGCCATTTTTCGGGCGCGTAGCAATAAAAGTGACCAAAGCCTCCACCCAGATAAGGTGCGCTGCCCATCTGCCAGAACACCCAGTTCATTACCTCAGTACGAGCTGGCAAGTCCTTGGGCAAAAAGACATTAAACTTCTCCGCCAGATAAAACAGAATTGACGCCGACTCAAAAACACGTTGTGGCGGATTCACGCTCACATCCAGCAAGGCCGGAATTTTTGAATTGGGATTAATTGCCACAAACTCGCTGCCGAACTGATCACCTTCGGAGATATTGATCAGGTGTGCGTCGTACTCAGCACCGCTGTGTCCAAGCGCCAGCAACTCTTCCAACATCACCGTGACTTTGACGCCATTGGGCGTGCCCAGCGAGTACAACTGCAGCGGGTGACGTCCCCGTGGCAGCACTTTGTTGTGGGTTGCACCCGCGATAGGCCTGTTGATAGTGGTAAATTGACCACCGCTTTGATGTTCCCACTTCCAGACGGTGGGTGGACTATAGCTATTACTACTCATAAGTTTTCCTGGGGAGGGGACGGTAGTTGGGGTGGGTAAATATATACAGTTCGCCAACATTCAGCGCTTCGCTTCTGAAGCTGTCAATTTCGCGCTCTTGATCCTCATGCACATAATCCGGCTGCCGATTACGCTCTGACAAATTGATGCGGGTTCTCACAAACACGGGACACAACACCGACACCTCGATGTTGTGTGGTTTTAATTCTGCGTACCAACTTTCTGACATGCCCACTACAGCTGTTTGGGTCGCCGTATAAGCGCCTGCATAAGGCACACCCATCGCAGGCACACTGTCGGCTTTAAGTTGCGTCAGCGCGATGTCGAGCTGAACGGGATCAATATCCCCCAGCACTACGTTCATACCTTGGTTGCCAAGCGCACAAGCAATGCTGAGCCCGATACCCTCAGCGCCGTCGCTGACCACCACAGTTTTGTAACCACCACAGTTTTGCCGGCGAACTGGCTCATTGCTTTAGTTCCACAGACTGCGCTTGGTCAGCACCAGATCCATTTTCTGCCCTGTAGGCTGCTCGATGTGGATGGTGAAGATGTCGCCGCTAAGGGTGTAACCCAGGGACTTCATACCGGTGTCACCGACATTATTAAAATGCACATGGTTGCCCATGATCATCGCCAATTCCATTTTCATGGGTTCTGGCGTTCTGGGTTTAAAACCAGGATCAAACTGTTGCAGGTGCAAAACCAGTGAACCGTCAACTTCCTCGATGGTAATCATTTCAAACATGCTGGTGCCTGTCGGGCCGGTCATGCGCACCATGGCAGCAATCGAGCCCGCCTCGGCAGCAATCCAGTTTTCTTCCAAGGTATTCGGGCCCAGCGCACCCGCGTAATTGCCGGTCATCCACTGCAACTGATCAATGGTTGCGGCGGGACCTGCAGCAAACGTCATGCTGGAAGACAGGGTAAACAGACCAGCAGCAAGCAACGATTTGAACGCGGTTTTCATGGTGAATTCCTTATGGATTGTTGTTAATAATGACTACTTTTCAGGGTGAACCGACTGCCCCGAGCTTAGCACTACCGATGCGCGAATGCCCAGTGCTGGCCAGTTAATAAACCGAGTAAACTGAATGAATTCTCTATTATTGTTGGCTTTGACAACAACATAAAAAGATGTGGCATCATCGGGCATTCTGTTCGCCATCATCAGACTTGATATTCGCATAAGAGAGCAGCACATGAACTATCGTTACATCGGCAAAAGTGGCCTGCGTGTCAGCCCTATCTGTATGGGCACCATGAGTTTTGGCAGCTGGAGCGACGAAAAAGAGTCAATCAGAGCTCTGGATAAAGCGTACGAGCGCGGCATCAACTTTTATGACACCGTTGAAGTGTACCCGGTGCCGCCGCAGGTGCTCAGAGCTTGTGATGCTG
>DITX01000138.1:0-1350 GCA_002422225.1 Gammaproteobacteria bacterium UBA6173 | reverse complement strand
GCACAGTCTTGAAGAACGCACGGGAAGTGGGGTGCCGCACCTGACCGGCCGCATCATTTGAGGGGGCGCCCGGCGGTGCGCAACTCAACGTCGCGGCTGCGCCGCTCCGGATTCGAATAGTGCTCCCGCTGTTTCGGGCGCCCCCTCAAATGATCAGCGCGGCCTGATTGGTCAGGCGCGGCACCCCACTCCCCGTGCTTGTGCTAATCCGAGGCTGTGGTGGCATTTCTGATCAGCGGGAGCGCCAATTGACTGCAATAACACATGGCGCTTGTGTTGTTTGTCAGCCCGGACTACATTGTTATAACAACGTAGTCACGCACAAGGAGCAATTATNNCTGAAACAGATAAATGCACAGATAGGCGATCTTGTTGAGATTGAGATAAAACGCGTCATCCGCCACGCGCGCGCCGACTGGGACAACCCTGCATTGTGGGTGGGTGCGAATGTTGAACCGATGTTACTCGAAACCGCTACTGCTCCAGAATTCGACAAGGATTGGCAATGGTAGTCACCCGCTTCAGTATCTGGCTGGTTGACCTGAATCCTGTTGCTGGCAGCGAACAGGCCGGCACGCGTCCTGTGCTGGTGCTGTCGCCGGATGCCATGAATGCGCGCCTGAATACCGTAATTGCCGCACCGTTGACAACTCAACTGAGGCATTGGCCTACACGCGTTGCTATTCATCATGCAGGAAAAGAGGGTGAAGCCGCGCTTGACCAGATTCGTACCATCGACAAGTCATGCCTGATCCAGCCTATGGGGAGCCTGGATGCGAGCCGGCATGCCGCTTTGTTTTCGACACTGTCCGCGATTTTTTCAGAGTAAATGGTTTGCTGGCTAAGCCCAAGCGCCCCGCCTGACGGCAACCTCGCGTTGACAAGGCCAACGCGCTGGGGAACACTCAGGCCATGGATTATTACAACAACAACGCCGATCAACTGTTTCATCGTTATGAATCCCTGCAGTCAGCGCGGGTTCATGAGTGTTGGCTATCACTACTGCCCACACAAGCGGGCCAAGCGTGCGACATCGGTGCCGGATCTGGCCGGGATGCTCGCTGGCTGGCGGCCCAAGGCTGGGATGTTGTTGCAGTGGAACCCAGCCATCTGCGGGAACTGGCCTCGGTAACTATTGAGGCTCAGGCCCCCGTAACTGAGCTGTCAAAAACCGGCAGCATCACTTGGCTGGATGACTCACTGCCTGAGCTAAAAAAGCTGCGCGCGCTGGATCAACGTTTTGACCTGATCCTGATGAGTGCGGTATGGATGCACCTGCCGGCCAGCCAACACCAGCGCGCCATGCGTATTGTCAGTGAACTGCTCGCGCCCGGTGGTTTGTTAGTGATT
>DITX01000094.1:5067-8811 GCA_002422225.1 Gammaproteobacteria bacterium UBA6173 | reverse complement strand
CCCAGATAGGTAAAAGTCAGTTCCAGCTGACTGCCACCAGGTACCGGCATCACCAGTTGCTTGACCACACCCTGATCCAGCAGATCCTGCCAGCTGAACGCGCCCATGATTTCAAGCACGCGCGCAGTACGCGCCCGGTCGACGGGATTGCCGGGTACAAAATTGTTGTGCGCTTCGGCAACACGGCGAGCGGCTTCCCGCACACCGCGGGTAATGGCAAAACTGGTAACTGTCGCCCCCGCGATGCCGTCAATATCCCGCAGCAGGCGAAATTCGTCAGCCACGTGTTTATTCTGAAATTGTGCCTGAAAAACCGGATCAGCCGCAAAGTCACCCACCGTGTTGGTATAGGACTCCACGTAGTCCAGCAACTTGAAGCCGCTGACCTGATTGTCAAGATTAAGACCAATTAACATGTCCAGTGGCGAGCTGTAGCCGCGCTCCTCTGGGGGAACGTCTGCGCTCAGGAAGACGTAACCCACCAACTCCTGCTGACCATTGTCGGGGTTAAGCCGATAGCCGCGGTACACCGGCGGCTCTCCTTCTTTTTCAGAAAAGCTGTCTGCACCGGGCAAGACTTGTTTGAGCCATTCAGGCTGTACATCGGTGGAAAAGGGTGTTCTGACCGGGTTTCCCTCAACGGGTTGCCGGGCAGGTTGTGCGGATAGCAGGTGGCTGAACGATGCAAAAAACAACAAACTGACAAGTAAGGTGAACAGGCGAGTGTTGCGGTTGGCCAACATATAAAGTTCCAGAATCGGGTTAAGTGCAAAAGCCGGAGCCCGGCTAATATACGCGTGACTGTGCTGCGGCTCCAGTCAGCGCCACACTTTGTTATAACTCAGTCATCCGGTCGTGGCTTAGGGGCGTTCAAGCTGGTATAACAATAAAAAGTGATCACAGATGATCTCTTCGTTGACTGCCAGCGGCCGAGGCGACGGGATGCCATCCAGTAAACAAAAACGATTCAAATGGCGATTACGCTCGCGGGCATGGCTGATTGCGGGCGCTTATGCGTTGATCTCGTTGTTGTGGATTTATTTCTCAGACCTGTTGTTATTTGCGTTATTCCCGGACCCCGAAACGTTTACCCGACTGAGTGTCTATAAAGGCACCGAGTTTGTGATTGCGACCGCCTTATTGTTGTTGCTGCTGCTTTGGCGATTTTTTTCGGCGCTGGACGGCACCTTTGCTGCCTTGCAGGAATCCGAGCAGCGTCTGAGTGCCAGTCGTGCCAAACGCTCTGCTGTCATCAATTCTGCCATGGACGCCATCATTACGGTGGATGTAACCGGGCGTCTGAATTCGTTTTATAGCGCCGCTGAAAACATGTTTATCGTCGATGCCCGGAACGTGCTGGGCCGTTCCGTGAGCAGGCTGCTACCCGCCGGCATTGATCATTTGAGTGCGCGCAGGTTTGAAACCACCGCCGTGCGTGAAAACGGCGACATATTCCCGGTGGAAGCCGCCGTGTCTGAAGTGTCCAGCCGCGAAGGCGTGTTTTACACGGTTATTCTGCTAAAGTCCGCGTTTCTTGCCACCATGTCGCACGAGCTGCGTCCCCCGCTGAATTCCATTATTGGTTTTACCGGTATTGTTCTGCAGGAAATGGCCGGTCCATTGAATGAAGAACAAAAAAAACAATTGGGCATGGTGCGCAGCAGTGGGCGCCATTTGCTCGACCTGATCAATGATGTGTTGGATCTGCCCAAAATAGAAGCGGGTGAGCTGGAGATTCGCCGTGAGCAATTTAATCTGAAAGAGTCTCTGGAGCGGGTGTTGGCCAGTGCCACCAATGATGTGGTCTGGGATTGGGACACTATTCACAACAAACTCTGGTGGGGCGATGGTTTTTTGGAGTTGTTTGGTTATGCGCTGGGCAGTCAGCCAACAAACAGGGAAGCCTAGGCAGCCTTGGTGCACCCGGATGAATTCCAGAAGGTAAACCACAGTCTTGAGCAAACCTTGCATGAGGGCAGCAGTTGGGGGGCGTTTTCGCCTGCGCCGCACCGTTGGCAGCTGGGCTGAGATGGACGCGCGTGCGTGCGTGATACGCGATACCAACGGCACGCTCACTCGAATGATTGGCGGCTTGACTGATATCTCGGAACGCGTCGCCCTAGAAGAACGTTTACGCAATGCACAACGTCTGGAGGCGATTGGAAAACTGACTGGTGGTATTGCGCATGATTTTAATAATCTGCTGACCATCGTGCTGGGCAATGCTGAAACGTTCAGTGAACTGCTTGAGCATGATCCTCAAAAAAGAGAGCTGGCACGTATGGTGGCCAGCGCTGCAGAACGAGGAGCGGAACTGACTCAACGCTTGTTGGCGTTTGCGCGTAAACAATCATTGAGCCCGCGTGCTGTGGATTTGAACCGACTGGTGCAGGGCGTCATTCAGATGCTGGGTCGTGTGCTGGGAGGATCGGTATCACTGCAATTCACGCCTGGGGAGCAGCTGGATGACGCGCTGGTGCGCAGTTGGCGCAATTTAATCTGGAGTCTCTTGGATACACAGTATTAGTCGCCGCCAGTGGCGAGGCAGCGCTTGAGATGTTGTAGGCATTGCGTGTGTTATACACCTCTGGTTATTCATCGCGTCTGGCTGTGGCTGATTTGTCCGTTTTAACCAAACCCTACCGGCGCGCGGAATTGGCCGCGGCTTTGTCGAAGGCCTTTGGCCGTTACAAAGCACGTTAAGCAGCCACCCGGGTGTTACAAGTTGCTGTTGATTTCCTGCTCACTCAGGAAGCGCGTGGGTTGGCCCATGCGGTAGCCGTAGATAACTGAAAACGCGAGCACGTTCTGCACATAATTGCGCGTTTCGGCAAACGGGATGGTTTCAATCCAGGCATCCAGCGGCAGGGGATTGGTGCCAGTCTGTCTGAGCCATTGCCGCACACGATTGGGGCCCGCGTTATAGGCTGCCGCTGCCAGCGCCCGATTGCCGTCAAAGTCGTTCAGTAGCTGAGCCAGATAGCGGCTGCCCAGTTGTATATTAATTTCCGGTCTCAGCAAATCCTGATCATTGATGCGCAGTCCGGCACGTGTGGCGGTTTCCCGCCCGGTGGCCGGCATCAGTTGCATCAAACCCAGCGCCCCGGCGCTGGAACGCACATCATGCATAAATGCGCTTTCCTGGCGGGCAATGGCAAATAACAATTGTTGCGAGACCTCCAGTTCAGTGGCAGCGCTGGCAAACAGGTCGCCATAGGCGAGCGGAAAACGTAGCTGCAGGTCATCCCAATACTGCGCCCGAATCATGGCCTGTATGCCATTACGATGCCATCCCCAGCTGTCGGCAATAACACCGCTGCTGACAATCTGTTCGGCGCTCAGGCGGGACTGGGCAAACTGCCACTCATTGCGCGCGCCAGGCTCGTCGCCGAGGACATACAATTCATGGGCGCGCTGAATTGCCAGATTGTTATACAAAGCAGTGACATCTTCAGTACGCACTGGCACTGGTCGGTCAACCAGTTCATAAGCAAGGCCCAACTTGTCAGCGGCCAAGAACCCATAAAAACTGCGGGTTTGTGCCAGTTCGTAGTACAGGGTTTGCGCCTCGGCGAGGGTACTGTCATTGTCCACACCCGCGGCATTGAGCTGTTCCAGTGTGCGGGCCCGCCAGTATTTCCAGCGCTCGGTGTTGATTGCATCCGCGGGCAAACGTGACAACCAGCTTGCCATGCGTTGCCAGTCCTGATTGCGAATGGCGTCGCGTAAAATCCAGCTGACCAG
>DITX01000094.1:0-4981 GCA_002422225.1 Gammaproteobacteria bacterium UBA6173 | reverse complement strand
GCCAACGCCGCGTCTGTCAGCAGGCGTTCCGGCTGGTTGTCGATTCTTAAAAACACTTCAGACAATTGACGTTCGCGCACGGGCATCAGGCGTGAAACATAACGCGCCAGCCCCAACTGACGCGATTGCAGGGTTTTGGTAAAGCGCTGCCAGGCAATCTGCGGCTCGAGAAAGCCCTGTGCCAGCCAAGCCTCAAACACCGGGTCACAATCGTTGGGCTGTGAATAATCCACATTCCACAGTGGCGCAACCTCTACCAGTGCAGCGGTATTGCCCAACTCCAGCTGGGCACGTAACGCCCGACAGGTCAGCGTAGTGTTGGTGTTTTCCATACGATGGTAACGCGCAACATCAGACCATCGCGCATGATCGGCCAGCGTCGACACCCATTCGCGCTCCAGACGGTTGCCAAGATACGTGTCTCGATGGCGTGCAAGAAAATCATCGACCGTGACATACCCTTCATTGTTTCCTGTTCGGGCCCAGCCGGCCAAGGCAGGACGCAAGGCGTTGTACTCCAGATAGATTTGCAGCGGGTAATCTTCAAGCTGCGCCATCAGGTCGCGCAGTTCACTGTTTTGTCCACGCGCCTGCGCCTGCTGCGCCTGTTGATACAGTGCCCGTTGCTGGATCAGGGTGGGTGCTTGCTGCAGAGGGTTGTGAGGAGCCTGGGCAGCAATACCGTGAGTAAGCAACATAGCAGTCGCCAATAAAGCAGCTTTCCGCAAAATTCTTGTTGGTATCGAAGCCATTCCTGTCATAGGCTTTGTCACAAAATTGCTATCACGCATGCAGTACCCTCGCGTCTCTGGATAATTTTCATTGCGTAGCGGCTGCACCCATTTTATTGCCGGAACTTCATTATGCCCAAATGCAGCATTATTACCCGTGTTTTTTTGGCGACGGCCCTGCTTGCACCCATTGCCGTCGCTGATACCCAGGTCAAGATTATTGCGTTTAATGATTTTCACGGCAATCTGTTCAGTGCTGGCAATGTGGCCGACGTCCCTGTGGGTGGTGTCGATGTTTTTGCGGCCTACGTTGACAAACTCAAAGCACAAAATCCTTACAACGTAGTGGTATCTGCCGGTGATCTGATTGGCGCCAGTCCGCTGGTGTCTGCATTGTTTCATGATGAACCCACCATCGAAGTCATGAATCGGCTGCGTCTGGAGTTTAACGCGGTTGGCAACCACGAGTTTGACGAAGGCACGGATGAGTTGCTGCGCATGCAGCATGGCGGCTGTCATCCCGATGATACCAACACCTGTCAGGGCGCCATTGTGGGCACACCGGTCCCGTTTGAGGGTGCTCAGTTCGGATTTCTGGCTGCCAATGTGGTGAATGAACAAACGGGTGAAACCTTGTTTCCTGCCTATGGCACAAAAGCGTTTGGTGATCATGAGATTGCGTTTATCGGCCTTACGTTGGAAGGCACACCCAATGTTGTGCTGGCGGAGGGGATACGCACCTTACAGTTCAAGGATGAAGCCGACACCATCAACGCCCTGGTACCAGAGATTCGGGCGCGTGGCATTGAAGCCATTGTGGTATTGATTCACGAAGGCGGATTAAGACCAACGGCGTTTGGCGAATACAACACGTGTCTGGATGACATCATGTCGTCCGATCTGGTGATGCCAATCGCTGAGATTGTTGCTCAGCTCGATGATGCGGTTGACCTAGTGATTACGGGTCACAGCCCGGTGGCCTATAACTGCAGGATACCTAACAGTGTTGGACGTCTGATTCCCGTCACCCATGCGCAAGGCGCCGCGTCTGTTGTCACCGATATTGATGTTTTGATCGATGATGCCAGTGGCGATATTGTTGATATCTCGCTTAAAAACGTCCTGGTTGTGCAGGACGAGTCTGTAATGCCGGTTCCTGACATCACACGCTTGATTCATGCCTACAGTGATCTGGCTCAACCCCTGGCAGATAGAGTCATTGGTGTGATGTCTACTGCTGTGACGCGCAGCAACGACCCTGCAAACGGGCAAAGTGATGCCGGCAATATGGTTGCGGATGCCCAACTGGCAGCCACACAATCTCCGGAAACGGGCGGGGCACAGCTGGCGTTGATGAATTCCGGCGGAGTGCGCGCCAACATGAGTGCTGAGCTTTATCCGGGTTACATCACTTATGGTGCGATTTACAGCATGCAGCCTTTTGGCAATTCACTGGTCACCATGACCTATACAGCACGGCAACTTAAAGACGTGTTGGAACAGCAGTTTCCAGGGTGTCTGGGGCGCAGACAGCGCACTATCCTGCAAGTGTCTGCGGGTTTCAGTTATCAGTTTGACGAGAGTGCGCCTGAGTGCAACCGAATAATTGAGATGTCACTCAACGGCAGACGCCTGGTGGAAGCTGGCGAGCTGCTGGATGCAGATCTGCCCATCAGGGTAACCGTCAATAACTTTATAGCAGATGGTGGGGACGGATTTTCAACACTGGGTGTGGGCACCGATCGCCTTGCGGGTGTATTGGATATCGACGCGCTGGAGCGATATCTCGAACGCTTCAGCGATGCCGACTCGGCCTACAATCCGAATGCAGACAGTCTGGGCAAACCCCGCGTGCGCCATAGGCCCTGAGCGCAGGTCAGCCGCCTTTTCCTGAACACGCTCAAAGTGCTATCATCCGCGCACTTTGAAGACCCTGTCCCCCTGTCCCGAACTCATGAATAGGAATCACTATGTCGTTTGATGATTCGAAGATTATCTATACCGAAACCGATGAAGCGCCGCGCTTGGCTACATACTCCCTGTTGCCCATTGTCAGGGCATTTACCCAGGCGGCTGGTGTGTCGGTGGAAACCCGTGATATTTCGCTGGCTGGCCGCATCATTGCCAATTTCCCGGAATTCCTGACGCCCGAGCAACAAATTGGTGACGCCTTGACGGAACTGGGTGAGCTGGCCAATACCCCGCAAGCCAATATCATCAAATTGCCAAACATCAGTGCTTCGGTACCGCAATTGATTGCTGCCATCAAAGAGCTGCAGTCTCAGGGTTATGCGCTGCCGGATTATCCGGTCGATGCCAAAAGTGACGCTGATCTGGACGTAAAATCCCGCTACGACAAAATCAAAGGCTCTGCGGTCAATCCTGTGTTGCGTGAAGGTAACTCAGACCGTCGTGCCCCGGCTTCGGTCAAAAACTACGCAAAAAAACACCCGCACAAAATGGGCAAATGGTCCACAGCGTCCAAAACCCATGTGGCCCACATGAGTGATGGGGATTTTTACGGCAGCGAGCAATCAGCAACGTTTGATGCCGCAGACGAGTTAAAAATTGTCTTGAAAACCGTGAACGGGTCGATTGAGCTGCGCAAACCGGTCAAAGTCATTGCCGGTGAGGTCGTTGATGCCGCACGCATGAGCGCTGCGCAGTTGCAGGCGTTTTTTGCCAAAGAAACCGCCGCTGCCAAGGCCGAAGGCGTGCTGCTGTCCTTGCACCTGAAAGCCACCATGATGAAGGTCTCAGACCCGATCATGTTTGGTATCGCCGTGAAAGTATTTTTTGCCCCGGTATTTGAAAAATATGCAGACACCTTCAGTGCATTGGGTGTAGATGTAAACAACGGTTTTGGTGATGTGGTTGCCAAAATTGCCACTCTGCCAGACGATCAGCGCGCTCAGATCGAGGCGGATATTCAGGCGGTTTACAACAGTCAGCCGGAACTGGCCATGGTCAATTCTGACAAAGGCATCACCAACCTGCATGTGCCCAGCGACATCATCATTGATGCGTCCATGCCGGCCATGATTCGTGATTCCGGCAAAATGTGGGACCGAAAAGGCGAGCGTCAGGATACCAAGGCGATGGTGCCTGACCGTTGTTACGCGGGTGTTTATCAGGAAACCATCAATTTCTGCCGTGAACACGGTGCCTTCGATCCGGCCACCATGGGCACCTGCCCGAACGTCGGTCTGATGGCGCAAAAGGCGGAAGAATACGGCTCTCACGACAAAACCTTTGAGATCCCTGCTGATGGCACTGTTGTGGTGAGCACCAAAGCAGGGGACACCGTGTTTGCGCACAGCGTACAGAAAGGCGATATCTGGCGTATGTGCCAGGTTAAAGATGCGCCCATCCGTGACTGGGTGAAACTGGCTGTTTCCCGTTCGCGTCTGAGTGGCATGCCCGCGGTATTCTGGTTGGACAGCAAGCGCGCGCACGATCGTCAATTGATCAGCAAGGTCAACACCTACCTGAAGGATCACGATACCAGTGGTCTGGATATCCAGATCATGTCGCCGGATGCCGCCACGCGCCACACACTGCAGCGCATGAAAGCCGGCCAGGACACTATTTCTGTCACCGGCAACGTGTTACGTGATTATCTGACCGATCTGTTCCCGATTCTGGAATTGGGCACCTCCGCCAAAATGTTGTCGATTGTGCCATTGATGAACGGCGGCGGATTGTTTGAAACCGGCGCCGGTGGCTCCGCACCTAAACACGTGCAGCAGTTTGTGGAAGAAAATTACCTGCGTTGGGATTCACTGGGTGAGTTCCTGGCATTGGCCGCATCGCTTGAGCATCTGGCACAAACGACTGGCAATACCCGGGCACAGATTCTGGCCGACACACTGGATCAGGCGACCGCAAAGTTCCTTGATGAAGACAAATCACCTGCACGCAGCATTGGTGAGATTGACAACCGTGGCAGCCATTTCTACCTGGGCATGTACTGGGCGGAAGCCTTGGGTGCGCAGAATAAGGACGCTGAACTGGCAGAGCGTTTTGGCAAGCTGGCGCGGTTCCTGAATAGCCATGAGTCAAAGATCCTTGAGGAGCTGATCAGCGTGCAAGGCAAGCCTGTTGAAATCGGTGGTTACTACCAGCCGAATGTTGAGTTGGTATCCAAAGCTATGCGTCCATCAGCGACCTTGAACGGCGCGTTGGATTCACTGTAAACAGCCTAGTTGTGAGTGAAAAAAAACCGGGGCTAGCTGCTCCGGCTTTTTTTT
>DITX01000127.1:13708-20011 GCA_002422225.1 Gammaproteobacteria bacterium UBA6173 | reverse complement strand
GGACAGCTGCCCGCAAAAAAGCTGGCTGATATTGAAATTCTGGGTGAGCTGGCACTGGCCGGCGACGTGCGTGGTGTGCAAGGCGTGGTGCCAGCCGTGATTGCAGCACGAGACGCGGGCCGACGTCTGATGGTGCCATCAGCAAATGCTGACGAGGCGACGCTGGTTCGTAACGCCAGCAGTTTTGGTGTTGATACCTTGCGCAATGCCTTTCTGCATTTTAGTGGCAAACCGCTCAGTCCCATGCCTGAGCGAACATTGCCGGTGCAGACCATGTCGGGCATCACCGAAATCAGTTCTGTGCGCGGGCAGGTGCTTGCCAAGCGCGCACTGCTCATTGCCGCCGCCGGGGGGCATAACATGTTGATGGTAGGTCCACCCGGCACCGGTAAGACACTGCTTGCTAACGCGATGCCTGGTTTATTGCCCTCTTTGAGCGAAGCCGATGCACTGGCAGTCGCTGCAGTGCGTTCTGTCGCGGGCGTCAGGTTCGAAGCTGCCGACTGGGCGTGTGCACCCTTTCGTGCACCGCATCATGGTGCGAGCGCAGTGGCCATTGTGGGCGGCGGACGGCATATCACGCCCGGCGAAGTCACACTGGCACATGCGGGTATTCTTTTTCTGGATGAACTAACTGAATTCAAACGACATGTATTGGAAAGTCTGCGCGAACCCTTGGAAGCAGGCATGATTACCATCAGCCGCGCCGAATACCGGGTCAGCTATCCTGCCCGATTCCAACTGATTGCTGCCATGAACCCCTGCCCTTGCGGTTATGCCGGCGACGAGCGCGGTTTCTGCCGCTGCACGCCCGACCGGATTGCGTGTTATCTTGAAAAAATTTCCGGGCCTTTGCTGGATAGAATTGATGTACACGTGCAGGTTGGGCGCCTGAGCAGTGAGGAATTGCGCAGGCCTCCCAAAACGCCTGAACCTGACTCGGCGCAATTGCGGGAACAAGTCACAAAGTGTCGGCAGACACAGTTTGTCAGGCAAGGCTGTTTGAATCGGGAATTGGACGCTGAGCGCTTGGACGAGTTTTGCCCGATGCAACCAGCAGCAGAGTCACTGATTCAGCAAAGTATGGAGAAGCTGCACCTATCTGCCAGGGCTTGTCACCGCATGATCAAATTGTCTAGGACGCTGGCCGATCTGGATGGTGAACAGATCATCAGTGCCAGTCATGTCGCACAAGCGGCAGCCTTTCGACACTTTGCCGTGCGATCGCTCACGGCGTGATGCGGGACTCCAGTTCGGCAACGGCTGCCTCAAGTTCCAGGATTTTGGCCTCAGCACGTTGAAGAGCGCGTAACTGCGCCTCAAATTCATCGCGCGTCACCAGATCCAGTTTGCCAAGGCTTTGTTGCACAAGACCTTTCACACTGTCGGAGACATCCTGTCCCAGTGCATTCAACTGAGGCAGACGTCGACTGACTTGTTCAGCGATATCATCAAGAATCTGTTTGTTTATCATCGGCCCCTCTTTTGGACTGTCATCCTGCTGCTGGTGATGTGGCGACAATAGCATAATTCCTTTGCCTATTCAGGCCGGCACAGCATGGGTGCGAGTTTTGCTATCAATGCACCTTATTGGTGCGCGCCAAATGCACCAATACCGTCAAATTGCGTATGTTTTTCTCGCAAAAGTTGTATCTATTTGGAATATATAGCGAAATTTGATATGGCACGCGCCGTGCATAGTGTCAGACAGGTGTATCTGCACTGAAGTGGCGGCGCAGGTATAAACAAGCGCCTAGGTTAAAGAACCTATGTTGTAAGAAACAAGGAGCGAGACATGAAGTTAGTAACGGCGATTATCAAGCCTTTCAAACTGGACGATGCCCGAGAAGCATTGTCAGAGATTGGCGTGCAGGGCATCACAGTAACTGAGGTAAAGGGTTTTGGGCGTCAAAAGGGTCACACCGAGTTGTATCGTGGCGCTGAATATGTGGTGGATTTCCTCCCTAAAGTGAAGATCGAGGTAGCGATCAGTGATGACCTGCTGGATCAGACACTGGAAGCGATTACCAAAGCTGCCAACACNNNAGAACTGGTGAAACAGGCGAGGCTGCTGTTTAGCAGCTGAATTAGCTCTCAAGCGGAGGAAATAAAGGTGGAAAACCAAATTTTTGAACTGCAGTACGCAATGGACACCTTCTACTTTCTGGTGTGTGGCGCACTGGTAATGTGGATGGCGGCAGGCTTCTCGATGCTCGAAGCAGGTCTGGTTCGTGCAAAAAACACAACTGAAATTCTGACAAAAAATATCGCGCTGTTCGGTATTTCTTGCACCATGTATCTGGTGTGTGGTTACGCAATCATGTACGGCGGCACCTACTTCCTGTCTGGCATTGCAGGTGGTGAAGATCTGGTGGCATCTGCACTGGCTTCGAAAGCTGAAGAGGGTTTTGACGGTGGTGCGGTTTACTCTGACGCATCTGACTTCTTCTTCCAGGTTGTATTCGTCGCAACCGCAATGTCTATCGTGTCAGGTGCGGTGGCTGAGCGTATGAAGCTGTGGGCTTTCCTGGCGTTTGCCGTGGTGATGACAGGTTTCATCTACCCAATGGAAGGTTCATGGACATGGGGCGGCAACGCAGTGTTCGGCCTCTACACACTGGGTGACCTTGGATTTGTTGACTTCGCAGGTTCGGGCATTGTTCACATGGCAGGCGCCTCTGCTGCTCTGGCAGGTGTACTTCTGCTGGGCGCCCGTAAAGGCAAATATGGTGCGGATGGCACGGCTCGTGCGTTCCCAGGTGCAAACCTCCCGATGGCGACACTGGGTACCTTCATCCTATGGATGGGCTGGTTCGGTTTCAACGGTGGTTCTGTACTAAAGCTGGCAGATGTTGGCAGCGCAAACGCGGTGGCTGTGGTGTTTTTGAATACCAACGCAGCTGCGGCAGGTGGCCTGATCGCTGCCATGATTACCGCTCGCTTGCTGTTTGGCAAAGCTGACCTCACCATGATCCTGAACGGTGCGCTGGCGGGTCTGGTAGCGATTACTGCCGAGCCTTCAACCCCAACTGCACTGCAGGCAACGCTGTTTGGTGCCATTGGCGGTGTGTTGGTTGTGTTTAGCATCATCGCACTCGACAAGCTCAAGATTGATGATCCAGTGGGTGCAATCTCCGTTCACGGTTCATGTGGTCTGCTTGGTCTGCTGCTGGTACCAATCACTAACAGCGCCTCAACGTTCTTCGGTCAGATCGTTGGTGCAGCCACCATCTTTGTCTGGGTGTTTGGCATAAGCCTCATCGTCTGGATCGCACTGAAGGCCGTGATGGGTCTGCGTGTAAGTGCAGAGGAAGAAGATCAGGGCGTAGACATCTCCGAGTGTGGTCTGGAAGCTTACCCTGAGTTCACCAAGTAAAATCGGTGACTGAACGACAGATTGAAAGTTAGATGAAGTGAGTGCCGGTCTTTGCCGGCACTGTTTTCCCCCAAGGAAATTTTAAAGCGCCCAGATGGGCGCTTTTTTTTGGGCGGAAGCATCACACTTGATCTATAACCCGATCAGAGTGACTTGCCTGAAAAAGGTATATATCGTATGGTATATACCAATAGGTGAGAGGAATTCCAGAGATGACCCAGTACACAGCTAAGGTGTTTATGAACGGACGCAGTCAGGCCATTCGGCTTCCCAAAGAACTTCGGTTTGATACGGAGACGGTCTATCTCAGAAAAGAAGGAAACGAGGTGATCATCTCGGCAACTGAGGCCGACTGGGATGTTTTTTTTAGTCAAACCTCTGCATTCGGAGAGGACTTTTTGTTGGACAGAGAAGACGTGCCTGCTCAGGAAAGGGAATTTTTCTAATGTATATGCTCGATACGGATATGTGCATTTACGTGTTAAAAAACAGGGATCTTAGTTTGCGAAATAAATTCAAAGCGCTTCCATATTTGACCATATCCTCGATCACCTATGCTGAACTGTGTTATGGCATTGAAAATGGGATCACGAGTTTGCGCGCCGAGCGTTATGCGCAGTTGAAGGGTTTCTTGCGAAAGATAGTAATTGAATCCTGGGGTGAGCCGCAGGGTGTTGTGTACGGCCAACTCCGCGCTAGTCTAAAGCGCGCGGGGCTGGTGATTGGCGGGAACGATTTGCTCATTGCGGCTCATGCATTGAGTTCCGGTGCCGTTCTGGTGACCAACAACCAGCGTGAATTTAGCCGGATTTCAGGTTTGGTTTGCGAAAACTGGCTGGGTAAGATGGACTAAAAATCTCCCCATCGCAGTTGCAAGGCCGTCAACGCAACGACGGGCGCTGTTTCTGTGCGCAATACCCGCGGACCTAATCGGACAGTTTTAAATCCAGCCGCACTTGCCAACTGTTTTTCATGCTCGCTGGTGCCACCTTCGGGTCCGATCAGCAGGTATACCGCCTGTGGCTTATCGCCTACAAAACCGGCAGTGCCTGTATGATCCAGGGTAAAACCCTGCCCTTCCGGCACCTGAGTTATCCAATCTTCAAGCGAGGTTGGGTTGGAAATGACCGGCACCGTGCAGCGCCCACATTGCTCGCTGGCGCTGACAGCCACCTTTTGCCAGTGACTGGTGCGTTTGTCTGCACGATCAGAATCCAGGCGAATTTCACTGAATTCGGTAAACAGAGGCGTAATGTCAGTGACACCCAGTTCGGTGGCTTTTTGTACCGCATAGTCCATACGCTCACCACGGGATAAACCCAGGCCTATATGTATGCTCAACAATTGCTCGGGTAGCTTGTGGCTGCAACTGTCGAGTTTGACCTGCATGTCACGCTTACCGATGTGCATGATTTCGCCGTGAAACTCGCCGTCGTGCCCATTAAAAAGCGCTATCCGATAACCCGGTTTTACGCGCAAAACTTTTGCCAGATAATGGGTGTGATCCTCACCCAAGGTGAGCAACGCGTCTGCAGACAAGTCTGAGTCGCAATACAAGCGGCTTAGTCGCATATCGTTGCTCCCGGGCTCAGGCGCGCAATCCCAATTGTTGCCAGATCTGCCGGACTGGCTCAGTCTGATTCATGGTGTAAAAGTGCAGCCCGGGTGCGCCACCGGCCAACAAGTCTTCACAAAGCCGCTGGACTACTTCGGTTCCAAATTCACGAATGCTGTTACTGTCGTCGCCAAAGGACTGCAGGCGTTGACGAATCCAGCGTGGAATTTCAGCGCCACAATTGTTGCTGAAGCGCTGCAGGCTGGTGAAATTGGTAATGGGCATAATACCCGGCACAATCGGGATGGTGATACCAGCTTTTGTGCAGGCATCTACAAAAAAGAAGTATGCATCCGGATTGTAAAAGTATTGCGTGATGGCGCTGTTGGCGCCGGCATCCACTTTGTTTTTGAAGTATTTCAAATCGCTGTCGTAAGAGTCGGACTGCGGATGAATTTCAGGGTAACAAGCCACTTCAATATGGAAATGATCGCCGGTTGTGTCGCGCACAAATTCGATCAGTTCGTTTGCATAGTAATACTGGGAGGCGACGCCCGTGCCGGAAGGAATATCGCCGCGCAAGGCGACAAGTCGGTTGATGCCCATGTTTTTGTAGTCAGCCAGCAGTGCAGCGATATCCTCTTTTGAGGAGCCACCAAATGACAAATGCGGTGCCACATCTGATCCAGCCTGCTTGATGGCGGTAACCGTCTGACGCGTGCCATCCCTGGTTGATCCGCCGGCACCATAGGTCACGGAGAAAAAATCCGGATTTAATGCTGCCAGCTCACGATGTACATCACGGAGTTTTTCAACGCCCACGTCTGTGCGCGGCGGGAAAAACTCAAAGCTGAATCGTGGTTTGTTTGTGTGTCTGTCCATAATCTTTCCTGTAAGCATAGCCAGCTGTGACACCGGCTACGTTCTGACCTCGGTCCGTGCAGGACAATCAGTATTTGTAACTGTTCGGCTTAAAAGGACCTTCTACTTTGACATTGATGTATTTGGCTTGTGGCGCTGTAAGTTTGGTAACCACCCCACCAAAACCCAATACCATCAATGCCGCAACTTCTTCGTCTAGTTTCTTAGGCAACACTTCTACGCGCAGCAATTGCTTTTTCTCTTCTGCTGAGCGCGTGGCGAAACCTTGTTTGTACATGTGAATCTGTGCAATCACTTGGTTTGCGAACGAACCATCCATAATGCGTGACGGGTGGCCAGTCGCATTGCCGAGGTTGACCAGTCGCCCTTCAGACAGCAGCAACAGATAATTGCCGGCATCCTGCTCAGGATCAGCGCGGTAAACTTTGTGGACCTGTGGCTTGACCATTTCCCACGTCCAGTTGTCACGCATGTACTGTGTGTCAATTTC